>NZ_RQYL01000005.1 GCF_003860125.1 Fretibacterium sp. OH1220_COT-178
TCGAAACAAACAGACCTTCATCGATATGATTTACCTCGTCGCAGGACATTTGAATTTGACTGAATAGTTCCTTACCCACACAGAATAACGAGGAACCAGGACGACAGAACCCAAAGGAGGGGTGCGGCAGACCGCACCCCGAAACAAGAGCAGTTTAGGTCAGCCCTTTCAGACGCTTTTTCGGGCTAGAAAACGGCGTAGTCGGCGTCCAGCGGGTCGGCGACGAACATGCAGCCCGGGGAGTGGGTGATGGCGAACTCCGGCTTCACCGCCATGATCGCCGCCTGGGGCGTGACCCCGCAGGCCCAGAAGACGGGGATCTCTTCCTTCCGGATTTCGACGGGGTCGCCGAAGTCCGGCTTGCCGATATCCGCGATGCCGATGGCCGCCGGGTCCCCGATATGGACCGGAGCACCGTGCACCGCCGGGAACCGTCCCGTGCAGAGCACCGCCTTCGGCACCAGGGAGGCGGGGATCGGCCGCATGGAGACGACCATCGGACCGCTCAGGCGCCCCGCGGGATGGCAGGGGATGCTGGTGACGAACATGGGGACGTTGCAGTCGCACTCGATGTGCCGCACGCCGATGTGCGACTGGATCAGTGCCCCCTCGAAGGAGAAGGAGCAGCCCAGGAGGAAGGCGACGAGGTCGTCCCTCCAGTATTGCGTCACGTCCGTCGGCTGGTCGACGCACTCGCCGTTCTTCCAGACGCGGTAGCGCGGGATGTCCGTCGCGACGTTCGCGCCCGGCGCCACCAGCCGCGGCTCGGTGTCCCCGGGCTCCGTGACGTCGAGAATGGGACAGGGCTTGGGGTTGCGCTGGGCGAACACCAGAAAGTCGTAGGCCAGATCCTTGGGGAGCACCACCAGGTTGGCCTGCACGTGGCCCGAACACATGCCGGAGGTGGGCCTGTCCCAACGCCCTTCGCGGATCATCCGGCGGACCTCCTGCGGGCTGTGGTTCGCGTAGTCGCTCATCTTGGACACGATTCAAAACCTCCTTTGCCGGGCCCCGGGGCCCGAATGGATGATGCGGGCGTACGGGGCTCCGTCCTCACCGTTTCGATTCCCGCAAGGGGCGTATCGCGATGCCCTCGCCCTCCAGCACCGTCCTCACGGTGCGGGCCATCGCGACCGCCTCGGGGTTGTCCCCGTGGACGCAGATGGATTGGGCCTTCAAATGCAGTTCGCTGCCGTCGGCTGCCGTGATTTTGCCCTCCTTGACCAGCCGGACCATCCGGGCCGCGGCCGTTTGGGGATCGTGGATGAAGGCCCCCGGCTGACTCCGCGGGACCAGGGTCCCGTCGGGCATGTAGCCGCGGTCCACGAACGCCTCCGCGGCGAAGGGCACGCCCGCCTCGGCGGCAGCCGCCTCGAAGGCGGAGCCCGCGAGCCCCATCAGCACGACGTCCCCGCCCAGGGCCCGCACGGCCCGGGCGATGGCCTCGGCCATCTTCGGATCCTTGGCCGCCTGGTTGTACATCGCCCCGTGCGGCTTGACGTGCTGGAGCTCGAGTCCCTCGGAGCGGCAGACGGCCGCAAGCGCCCCCGACTGGTAGAGGGTGTAGGCGTAGAGCTCGTTGGGCGTGCAGGTCATGGCACGGCGCCCGAACCCCATCAGGTCCGGGTAGCCCGGATGCGCCCCGACGGCCACGCCCCTGGCCCTGGCCGCGCGCACCGTCCCGAGCATCACCACGGCGTCGCCCGCGTGCCAGCCGCAGGCCACGTTCGAGGAGCTGATTGATGCCATGACGTCCTCGTCCATCCCCATCTTCCAGTCGCCGAAGCTCTCCCCCAGGTCGCTGTTCAGGTCTATCGTCCACATCGTAAAAACGCCCCCTTCGACAGGTCGCGGATTCGCTCCGGCAGGACGTATTCCGAAAGCGGCCGAAGCGATGGATCGTTTTAAGGTTAGGCATTGAAGGGGAGAAAGTCAAGCGAAATATTCCATCGATTTTCGTTGCTTTTTTTTGTGTGTATACATGTATAATTGAGAACACGAGCGACGCGGCAGTGCGAGGCCTTTACGCCGCTTTGCGCCACACAAAGGGGAGGTAGGGAACATGACGGAACTGCGGCAGAAACATTCACAGGGAGAGACCGTAAGCATTCTTCTGGGCGCGGCCTTTCTGATGGCGACCTCGGCGATCGGGCCGGGGTTCATCACTCAGACGACCGTATTCACCGAACGGCTGAAGGCCGCCTTTGCCTTCGCCATCGTGGTCTCCATCTTGGTGGATATCGTCGTGCAGCTCAACGTCTGGCGCATTCTGGCCGTCTCCGGCCTGCGCGGGCAGGACGTCGCCAACAGGGTGCTGCCGGGGTTGGGCTACTTTCTGGCCTTTGCCGTGGCGCTCGGCGGGCTGGCCTTCAACATAGGAAACGTCGGGGGCGCCGCCCTGGGCTGCAACGTCCTTCTGGGGGTCGACCAGACCGTGGGGGCCGTCGCCAGCGCCCTCGTGGCAATCGCCATCTTCCTCTGGCGCGATCTGGGCAAGGCCATGGATCGGTTCACCCAGGTGCTGGGTTTCGTGATGATCGCCATGATCGCCTACGTGGTCTTCAAGACCAATCCCCCCGCAGCCGAGTCCGTCCGGGAAATCGTGACCCCCTCCGTCGTCGACTGGACGACGATCCTGACCCTTGTCGGCGGCACCGTCGGCGGCTACATCACCTTCTCCGGGGCCCACCGCATCATCGACGCGGGCATTACCGGGACGGAGAATATCGCCCGCATCAGCCGCGGTTCCGTCAACGGCATCTTCATCACCGGCGTCATGCGCTTCCTGCTCTTCCTGGCGGTGCTGGGCGTCGTCGTCACCGGGGTGAAACTCGATCCGTCCAACCCGGCGGCGGACGCGTTTCGCATCGCGGCGGGCGAGGTGGGCTACAAGATCTTCGGCGTCATCCTCTGGTCCGCGGCCATCACCTCCGTGGTCGGCTGTTCCTACACCTCCGTCTCCTTCCTGCGCACCTTGTTCGGTTTAGTCGAGCGCCATTACCGCTTCTGGATCATCGGCTTCATCCTGGCCTCGACGACGATTCTGACGTGGGTCGGCCGGCCCGTGACGCTGCTTATCCTGGCCGGCTCGATCAACGGCATGATTCTGCCTCTTTCGCTGGCGTCCATGCTTTTGGCGGCCCACCGAAAGGACATTATGGGAGAGTACCGTCACCCCGTCTGGCTCACCGCCCTGGGTTGGGTCATGGTCGTCTTCACGGCCTGGATGGGCTGGGGAGCGCTGATGGGCCTGAGCAAGCTCTTCTCGTGAGCTCATGAGCGCCGGCGGTCCCCTTCCTCGGGGGGTTGAACGGTGTCCCGGGATTCAGGGACGGTTTTTCATGTCATGCAAGGAGGGATCTCCATGGCCGACCCCATCGTTCCCCGCATTCTGAACGCGGGGGAGTGCTGCCTCGTCGTCGAGTTCGGCAGTGGCATCGACCTCGGCGTGAACGCCCGCGTCCAGGCCCTGCGGAGGAGGATCGAGGGCTCGCCCTTCCCCGGCTTCGTCGAGACCGTGCCCACCTACCGATCGCTCGCCGTCTGCTTCGATCCGCTTCGCGCGCCCGACCCGTCCGAGCTCGGGCAGCGTCTCCTGAAGATGGCCGAGACGACGGCGGAAGCGGTCGGCGGCGGCGGCGAGGTGGTCGTCGTTCCCGTCTGCTACGAGGGGGAGTTCGCCCCCGACCTCGGACGAGTGGCGGAGCACACGGGCCTTGCGCCCGACGAGGTGATCCGCCGCCACGGGGCCGCCGAGTGCTATTGCTACATGCTGGGCTTCACGCCGGGGTTCTCCTACCTTGGAGGGATGGACGCGACGCTCGAGACGCCGCGGCTTCCGGAGCCCCGGGAGAGGATCCCGGCGGGTTCGGTGGGGATCGCCGGCCGACAGACGGGGATCTACCCGATCGACAGCCCCGGGGGCTGGAACCTGATCGGGCGGACCCCGCTGCGGCTCTTCGACCCGGACCGCCCCGTGCCGATCTTTCTGAATGCGGGGATGTGGGTGCGCTTTGTCCCCATCCCCATGGAGGACTTCGAGCGCCTGGAGAGGGACGCCGCGTGCCCGGACTGGCGTCCCGAGATCACGAGGCGGGAGGTGGGGGCGTGATGCGCCTGTCGATCGAAAAGCCGGGGATGTTCACCACGGTTCAGGACCTGGGCCGTTACGGTTACCAGCTCCAGGGCGTCCCCGTCGCCGGGGCGATGGACGGCCCCGCACTGCGGCTGGGCAATATTCTTCTGGGCAACCACGAGGGGGCTGCGGCGCTCGAGATCACCGTGCTGGGGCCGACCCTGGAGGTCGCGGAAGGGGAGGGCTGCATCGTCGTCACCGGCGCCGACGCCGGCCTGACCCGGAACGGGGAGGTGCTGGAGTCCTGGCGGGTCCATCGCGTCAGGGCGGGCGACGCGCTCGCGTTCTCCGCTCCGTCCACCGGATCGCGGGCCTATCTCTGCGTCAGCGGGGGGATCGACGTCCCGGTGGTCATGGGGAGCCGTTCCACCTACGTGCGGGGACGGTTCGGCGGGTACGAGGGGCGGCCCCTCAAGGCGGGCGACTCGCTTCGTACCGGGAGGCCGGACGTCCTTTGGGCCGACTCCGAGGGGCTGCAGCTTCCCTTCGCGCTGCGTCCGCGGCGGGACCCGGAGGCCCCGCTGCGCGTGGTGCCGGGGCCGCAGGACGACGCCTTCACGCCCGTGGGGCTCCGGACCTTCCTGAGCGCGGAGTACGCGATATCCGCGTCGGCGGACCGCATGGGGTATCGAATGGAGGGGCCGGTCGTGGAGCACGTCGCGGGGCCGGACATCGTCTCGGACGCCATCGTCCTGGGCAGCGTTCAGGTGCCCGGACACGGGCAGCCCATCGTGATGCTGGCCGACCGGCAGACGACGGGGGGCTACACGAAAATAGCGACGGTCTGCGCCGTCGACATCCCGGTTCTGGCTCAGCGCCTTCCGGGGCAGAAGGCGCGTTTTTCAAGGATCTCTCTCTCGCAGGCCCTGGACCTGCTCCGTGACGAGGCCCGGCTTTACGAGGAAGCCCGTCTTCTTCGGGCGGCGTGGCGGGCGCGTCCCGGCCCGGCGCCCTGTGCGCCGTCGGGCGGTCCCGCACCTTGCGCGCGCGACGGCCGGCTGCGGGTGGCGGTGGGCGGCACCGTCCACACGGTCGAATGGGAGCGGATGGATTAGAGACGGCGTCGGAAAATCATCCGGCGTGACGCAGGGGCCGGCCCGAGAGGGTCGGCCCCTGTCCTGTCCATGGATACCGGTATTTGGGGCGGAGAATATCCGAAAAAAAGGTTTGAAAAGAGTATGTTGAGGCTGATCAAAATTGATCTATTGGTTTCGAAAATGTGACGGGGCAGCCTTCAGGCTGCCCCGTACACTGCGGCGATTGCACTTATTCGCTTTTTCTCTTACAAGGAGGATGTTGCCCCAAAGCTGCCGGGCTAGGCCTCGGCGGATATGGCGACCTTCTTGTAGCCCTTTTCCTGGCTCTTCTCGGCCATCTCGACGGTCAGGACCCCGTTCTTGAAGGAGGCTTTCGCGCTCTCCGGGTCCACCTCCACCGGGAAGGCGATCATCCGCTCGACCTTGCCGTAGCTGCGCTCGGACCGGAAGTAGTTCTTGTCCTCGCCGCCCTCCTTCTTCTCGAAGCTCTTCTCCGCGGAGAAGGTGAGCTTGTCGGCGCAGACGTGCAGCTCCACCTCCTCGGGCTTGACCCCCGGCAGCTCGGCCTCGACGAACAGCTTGCTGTCGTGCCGATAGAAGTCCACCTTGGCGCTCAGCCCCGACGCCGAGTCGAAAAGCGGCATCCCCATCTGCTCGGCCAAGCTCTGCATCCCCTGAAACAGGGAGGCCGTCGGATCCGAAAAACGCTCGAAGACCACCGGAAAATATCTGTTCCTCATGAGTTATCCCTCCAAATTTTCAAAATCGCCCCCGAGGGGGCATCTCGTTTCTGACCAATATGATACTACTGACCTTTATTGACCATATCGGGCGTTTTAGCGATTCCCGTATGGTGAGTTTTGCGTAGTGTCCGCGTGTGCTTCCGTTTGGGCTTTGCTATACTTCAAAAGTACCGCCCGGAAATGGGCGGGAACCGAATTTGTGGGCCTGACGACGACTCGTCGAACGACAGGTCCACAACTGGGAGGTCTGTGCATGATACCCTGGAAGGCCGCGATACTCTTCGCTCTTGTGGCGAGCTATACCCCGGGGCCCAACAACATCATGGCGATGAACGGGGCGCGCCGGTTCGGGCTGAGGCGCAGCCTGCCCTTCTTCGTCGGCATGGCGTCGGGGCTGGTCATGGTCATGACGATGTCCGGGGCGTTCAACCTGATCCTGAAGACGCTGGTTCCGAAGGTTCAGCCCGTTTTGGGGATGCTGGGAGCGCTTTACCTTCTCTACCTGGCCTTCAGACCTTTCCTGAGGAGGTCCGCTGGAGGTGCGCGCGAGCCGGAGAGGAGCTACAGCCTGCTTCAGGGGGTGCTGCTCCAGCTCGTCAATCCCAAGGTCCTGCTCTACAGCCTGACGCTGATGTCGAGCTTCATCGTGCCCTGGAGCGACTCCCTGCCCCTGATCCTTATGGTCTCGGCCGCCGCCGGGGTCGTGGGGTTCGGTTCCCTGCTTCTGTGGGGGCTCTTCGGGACGCTGTTCCAGCGGTACCTCTCTCGTTACGAGGCGGAGGTCGATGCCGTCATGGCCGTGCTGCTGCTCTACTGCGCCTGGACGATATCCGGCCTCGGCCCGCTCTTCCCCTGAATGCGCTGACCGGGGCGCTCCGTTGGAGCGCCTGATGAAAAGGGCCAATCGAGATTGGCGGAAATGGAACGAAACGAGATAAGACCATGCTGAAGCTCCTCCACACCTCCGACTGGCACCTGGGCCGGGCCCTCTGCGGCAGAAAGCGCTACGAGGAGTTCGGGGCCTTTCTGGACTGGCTGGCGGAGACCATCGAAAGGCAAGGGATCGACGTCCTGCTGGTGGCCGGGGACGTCTTCGACAACGGGGCTCCGAGCAACCGCGCCCAGGAGCTCTATTACCGTTTCCTGTGCCGGGCGGCCGCCTCGCCCTGCCGGCACGTCGTCGTCGTCGCGGGCAACCACGATTCCCCCACCTTCCTGGACGCCCCGAGGTCGCTGCTGGCGACCCTGAACGTGCACGTGGTCGGGAGCGCCGCGGAGGACCCGGAGGACGAGGTGCTGGTGCTCCGTGGACGCGACGGTGCGCCGGAGCTGATCGTCTGCGCGGTGCCCTACCTCCGGGACCGCGATGTCCGTACGGCGGAGGCGGGGGAGAGCCCGGAGGACAAGGACCGGAAGCTGACCGACGGCATCCGGGAGCACTACGCGGCCGTCGCCGCCCTGGCCGAGCGGAGGCGGGAGGAGCTGGGGCCCGACATCCCCATCGTCGCGACGGGGCACCTGTTCGCGGCCGGCGGGCGGACCGTCGAGGGCGACGGCGTGCGCGAGCTCTATATCGGCTCCCTGGCCCGCGTGACGGCCGACGCCTTTCCCGACTGCCTCGACTACGTGGCACTGGGTCACCTCCACGTCCCGCAGAGGGTGAACGGTTCCGAGATCCTGCGGTACAGCGGATCGCCCCTGCCCATGGGGTTCGGGGAGGCCGGTCAGCGCAAGAGCGTCTGCCGGGTCGAGTTCCGCGGCGCCGTCCCCTCCGTGACCCTGATCGACGTGCCGGTGTTTCAGGAGCTCGAACGCATCGCGGGGGACTGGGACGCCATCGCGGGCCGCATCCTCGAGCTGGCGGCGGCGGGCTCGGAAAGCTGGCTCGAGGTCGTCTACGACGGGGAGGCGGTCGTCGGAGATCTGCGCGAACGCCTGGAGTCCGCGGTCTCCGGCACCCGCATGGAGGTCCTCCGGGTCCGGAACGGCCGCATCGCGGACCGGGTGCTGGAACGGGCCTTCGAGGGGGAGACGCTCGACGATCTGAACGCGGAGGACGTGTTCGAGCGGTGCCTCGCGGCCCACGGCGTGACGGGGGAGCAGAGGACGGAGCTGCTCCGGTCCTACCGTGAGGCCGTCGCCTCCCTTCACGAGGACGACCCGATGGCGGAGTAGGGGGCAGGCCGATGAAAATTCTGCAGGTCCGTTTCAAGAATCTGAACTCGCTGGCCGGGGAATGGGAGGTCGACCTGACGGACCCCGCCTTCGCCTCGGACGGGATCTTCGTCATCACCGGTCCCACCGGGGCGGGGAAGACCACGATCCTCGACGCCGTCTGCCTTGCCCTCTACGGGCGGACGCCGCGCCTGCCCAAGGTCACCAAGAGCGGGAACGAGATCCTGTCCCGCCGGACCGGGGAGTGCTGCGCCGAGGTGACCTTCGAGACCCAGGCCGGGCGGTACCGGTGCCACTGGAGCCAGCGCCGGGCCCGCAAGAGGCCGGACGGAGAGCTCCAGGCCCCGAAGCACGAGATCGCCGACGCCGACTCCGGCACGATCCTCGAGTCCAACATCAGAGGGGTGGCCGAACGGATCGAGTCGGTCACCGGCATGGATTTCGACCGTTTCACCCGTTCCATGCTGCTGGCCCAGGGCGGCTTCGCCGCGTTCCTCCAGGCGGCGCCGGACGATCGGGCCCCGATCCTGGAGCAGATCACGGGGACGGAGATCTACAGCCGGATCTCCATCCGCGTCCACGAGCGCCAGCGCGCGGAGCGGGAGAAGCTGGACCGCCTCCAGGCCGAGACGGCGGGCATCGCGATTTTGGGGCCCGAGGAGGAGGAAGAGCTCCGGCGGGCGCTCGAGACCAGGCAGGGGGAGGAGGCGGACCTGGCCGCCAGGTCCGCCGAGGTCGGAAGGGCCATGGCCTGGCTCACCGCCATCGACGGCCTGAAGGAGGAGCTCGTCGGCCTGGCCGGGGAGGAGTCCGAGCTCGGGAGCGCTCTCAAGGCCTTCGAGCCGGAGCGGGAAAAACTGGGCCGGGCGACGCGCGCCGCCTCCCTGGACGGCGCCTACGCGACGCTCGCCGCCGCGCGGAAGCAGCAGGCGGCCGACGAAGCGGCGCTGAAGCTCGAGGAGGAGACGCTTCCCGGGCTGGAATCCTCCGCCGGGGAGGCGTCCCGGGCCCTGGAATCGGCCGAGCGGGAGGCTGCCCGGGCCAAGGAGGCGCTGAGGGCGGCCGCGCCGACCCTGCAGAGGGTCCGCGCCCTGGACCAGCAGCTTTCCGACCGGGCGAGGGCGATCGCGGAGTCCGAGGCGGACTGTGCCAGGGACGCCGCGAGGATCGACGCGGACCGGCGGGCCATGCTGCGGGAGAGGGAGGGGCGGGCCGAGGCCGCCGCCGCTTTGGAGGGTGCCGGCGCCTACCTCCGGGAGCACGCGTGTGACGAGTGGCTGGTCGGCGGACTGGCCGGTGTTGAGGAGCAGTTTGCCGGCCTGCTCTCCGTGCAAAAGGAGATCGTCCGGAGGGAGGTCGGGCGGGATGCGGCCGCCGAGGCCCTGGAGCTGGCGGGCCGGTCGCTCGACGACCGCCGGAGGGGGACCGAGGTTCGGAGGCGGGAGCTGGAGGAGACGGCGGAGCGGATTCGGGAGGCCCGGGAGGCGCTGGACCGCCTGCTGGGGGACCGTCTGCTGCGGGAGTACCGCACCGAAAAGGACAGCCTGTTCCGGGAGACGGCCCTGCAGGCCCGCATCGCGGAGCTCGAGGCGCACCGGGCGAGCCTGGTGGACGGGGAGCCCTGTCCGCTCTGCGGGGCGACCCAACACCCCTTTGCGAAGGGCAACGCCCCGGTCCCCGACGCGATGGAACGAAGGATCGAGGAGCTGTCCCACCTGATCGACCGGGCGGAGGGGCAGGAGGCGCGCATCGCGGAGCTCGAGGCGGCGGAGGGATTGGCCCGCCAAAACCTGGCGGAGGCTGAACGACTGGAGGCGGTGGCGGACCACGGCCGAGGGGCCGCCGAGAAAACCCTGGACGAGGCGAAGGGCGGTCTGGAAAGGCTCCTGGCCGATTTTTCCGAGCGCCGGCGGGCCGTGGCCGAGAGGCTGTCGCCGCTGGGCGTCTCGGAGCTTCCCGAGTCGGACCTCATGTCCGTGATCGAATCCCTCGGCGCGCGCCTGAGGGCGTGGCAGGACCAGGTCGGGAAGAGGTCGGAGGCCGAACGGCGGATCGCCGGGATCGACGGCGAGGTGAAGCGGCTCGAGGCGGTGATCGAGACTCAGAGCGCCGCCCTGGCCGAGAGGCGGGAGCGGCTGGAGGCCCTGAAGGCGGAGCTCGCCGCGGGGAGCGAGGAGCGCAGGGCGCTGTACGGCGACGGGAGCCCCGACGAGGAGGAGCGCCTTTTGCACGAGGGGGCGTCCAGGGCCGAGGAAGCCGAGAAACAGGCCAGGGAACGGCACGACGCGCTGCGGCAGCAATGGAACAACGCGAGGGCCCGCGTCGAGGCCCTGAGGAGACGGATCGGCCAGCGCGGTTCGGAACTGGAGCGGCTGGAGGCCGGGTTTGCGGCGGCCCTCGTCCCCCTGGGCTTCGCCGACGAGGGCGCGTTTCTGGCGGCCGTCCTCTCCCCGGGACGGAGGGCCGAGCTGACGGCCAGGGCCAGGGAGCTCGACGACCGGCGGACGGACCTGAGGGCCAGGCGAAGGGATCGGGAGGCGCGCCTGGCGGCGGAGCTGGAAAAAAAAGTGACCGACGAGCCGCTGGGAGAGCTCGAAACCCGGTTCGAGGCGTGTCAGGAGGCCCTTAGAGGGTTGCGGGCGGTCCTCGCCGGCCTCGGGCACCGGCTGGCCGAGGACGCCGCCGCCAGGGAGCGGGTGAGGGAGAGGCGGACGGCCCTCGAGGCCCAGCAGGAGGAGTGCCGCAGGTGGGACGATCTGCACGAATTGATCGGGTCCGCGGACGGCAAGAAATACCGCAACTTCGCCCAGGGACTGACCTTCGACCTCGTGGTCGGCCACGCCAACCGGCAGCTGCGCAGGATGAGCGACCGCTACCTCCTGGTCCGCGACGACGCCCAGCCCCTGGAGCTCAACGTGATCGACGACTACCAGGCCGGGGAGGTCCGGTCCACCAAGAACCTGTCGGGCGGCGAGAGCTTCATCGTCAGCCTGGCCCTGGCCCTGGGGCTCTCCCGGATGGCGAGCCGGAACGTCCGGGTCGATTCGCTGTTCCTGGACGAGGGATTCGGAACGCTGGACGAGGACGCGCTCGACACGGCGCTGGAGGCCCTGGCGACTTTGCGGCGGGACGGCAAGCTGATCGGCGTCATCTCGCACGTCCCGGCCCTGAAGGAGCGGATCGGGACGCAGATCCGGGTGACGCCGCAGACCGGGGGGCGGAGCCGGCTGTCCGGGCCGGGGTGCCGCCGGGTCGGGGACGGCTAGCGGGGCGGCGTGCTCCTCCCCAAGGACGGGAACGGACGCGATCGGCGTTAGTCTCCACGCCCTTTTTAGGGTAAAATAACCCGTGCTTTTCTTTTGATGCTTACGGAGTGCATCCGACGGGACTGCGAACGTCCTTCGCGGCGTGCGGTCCTTTTTTCGAGTCCTGGCAGGCGGCCGGCCCCGGACCGGTCTGGAACCCCGGAAAATCCGCCGTTTTTCGGGGCGCGAGCGTTTTTTCGATCTCTGTACTTTGGAGGTAGGCTGTACATGCGGATACTTTTGCTGGGGGCGAACGGATTCATCGGGAGCCACCTGACCGAAAAAATTCTGGACGCCTCGGACGACGAGGTCGTCGCGTTCGACCTGGAGGGCGCGAACCTGGAGCGCTTCGCCGGGCGGGAACGTTTCTCGTTCCGGAGGGGCGACATCTTCACCGACGACGCCTGGATCGAGGAGCAGGTCGCGGCCTGCGACGTCGTCCTGCCGTTTGCGGGCGTGGCGAAGCCCGCCTACTACCTCAGCCACCCGCTCTGGACCTTCGAGCTGGACTTCGAGCAGAACCTCAAGATCGTTCGGCTCTGCGCGAAGCACGGGAAGCGCGTGGTCTTCCCGTCGACCTCGGAGGTCTACGGGCTCTCCAGCGACAATTTGCTGCTGGAGGACGAGAGCCCCCTGATCGTGGGCCCCATCGGCAAGATGCGCTGGATCTACAGCTGCGGCAAGCAGATGCTCGACCGCGTCATCGCGGCCTACGGACAGGAACGGGGGCTGCGCTACACGATCTTCCGTCCGTTCAACTGGGTGGGGCCCAGGCTGGACACCCTCGAGGACGCCCGGGAGCGCCGGGCCCGGTCCATCACGCAGATCGTCCACGACATCCTGTACCGCGGCACGGTGACGCTCGTCGGCGGGGGGGAGCAGCGCCGCAGCTTCACCTGGATCGGCGACGGGACCGACGCCCTCATGGCCATCCTGCGGAACGAGGGGGATCGGGCCGACGGCCAGATCTTCAACATCGGCAGCCCCTCCAACAACGTCTCGATCCGCGAGCTGGCGGAGACGATCCTCGAAACGATGCGGAGCCTGCCCCGTTTCGAGTCCCGCCTGAACGGCGTGAAGATCGAGTCCGTCCCGGCGGAGCGGTATTACCGCAACGGGTACGACGACATGCGCAACCGGGTTCCCTCCGTGGACAAGATCCGCGCCCTGCTGGGCTGGGAGCCCAAGGTCTCCCTGAAGGACGCCATCCGCAGGACCCTGGAGGAGTTCGAGGAGCGATGACGGCCCTGGAGGGGCGGCGCAGCCGGATCCTAGCGGTCCTGCTGGTGTTGCTCGTTTATCTTTGGAACCTGGGGGCCTACGGGCTGATCGACCCGGACGAGGGGCGCTACGCGGAGATCCCGCGCGAGATGCTCGAGTCCGGGGACCTCGTGACCCCGCGGCTGAACTACGTCAAGTACTTCGAGAAGCCGGTGCTGCACTACTGGCTGACGGCCGGGTCCTTCCTCGTCCTGGGCCGGAACGAGTTCGCCGCCCGGCTGGTGCCGGTGCTCTGCGGGCTGGGAGGCTGCCTCCTGACCCTCTTTCTCGCGAGGCGGATGACGGGCAGCGCCCGGGCCGGTGTCCTCTCCGCCCTGGTGCTGGCGAGCTCGCTCCTCTGGTTCGGGGTGTCCCGGCTCAACATCATCGACATGACGCTGACGTTCTTCTTCACGGCGGCGCTCTTCGGCTACGGGATGTGGTCCTCGGAGCCGGACCGGTCCCGCGGTCGCCCCTGGCTGCTCCTCTTCTACGCGGGGATGGCCCTGGCGACCTTGTCCAAGGGGCTGATCGGCGTGGTGCTCCCCGGCGGGATCGCCGTGCTGCACCTGCTGTTCGCACGGCGGTGGCGGGAGCTGCCCCGGATCTTTCCCCCGTCGGGGATCGCCCTCTACTTCGCGCTCACGGTGCCGTGGTTCTGGGCGGTCTGCCGCGCGAACCCCGACTTCTTCGACTTCTTCTTCGTCCGGGAACATCTGATGCGCTACCTGACCAAGGTGCACGACCGCTACGAGCCGTTCTGGTTCTTCGTCCCCATCCTTCTGGCGGGGCTCGTTCCCTGGACCGGGATGCTGCTGGAGGCCCTGCACGCGGCGCGCGGAAAGTGGAGCTTCCTCTCGCGGGACTCGGGGCGTCTCCTGGGGCTCTGGGTCGCGCTCCCGTTCCTCTTCTTCTCGCTCTCGGACTCCAAGCTGATCCCCTACGTCGCGCCCTGCATGCCCCCGCTGGCCATCCTGATCGGTACGGCGCTCGAGGCCCTGTCTCAGGGCCGTGCCGGGGCGGTGCCGATGTCCCGGCGCTTCGTCATCCTGAACGGGATGGTCCTCCTTCCGCTGGCGTCGGCGGGCGTCCTGTATCCGGTGCTGAGCTCCCGCCCCGGGGCGGGGGATCTGCTTGCCCATACGCTGCCCGCCTTGGCCGCCCTCCTGCTCTTTTGGGGCGCGTCGCTGGCGATGCACCGCCGGAGGTCGTTCTCCCTCATGCCCGCGGTCCTGTGCGTCCTGGCTCTGCTCAACGCCTTTGCGTTCTCGCGGGGCTTCGAGGCGAAGGCGCGGCTGGACTCGCCCCGTGACGTCGCGGCACTGGTCCGTGAGAGGGGCCGGGAGGGGGACCGGATCGTCGCCTACCGGTCGCTGATGCAGGGGCTCTCCTTCTACCTGGGGCGGCGCATCGTCGTCGCCGGGACTTTGAACGAGCTGGAGTTCGGCGCCGCTCGGGAGGAGGACCCCCAGTGGTTCATCGACGCCGCACAGCTGCGCAGGCTGTGGAACGGGCCGGATCGGGTGCTGCTGGTGACGAAGCCGAGGCACGCGGGCCTTCTGGCGTCGGACCTCGGCCGGGAGCCGGTGCGCCTGGGCGAGACCCCGGGCGGCGTGCTGTTCGCCAATTTTTGATCGTCGTCGATCGCGAGGGATTTGGAGCGGTGCACATGGAAAAAACGGACGTCTCGGTGATCGTTCCCGTCTACAACGAGGAGGAGAGCCTGCCCGGGCTGTTCGGGCGGCTCTTTCCGGTGCTGGACGCAATGGAACGCCCCTACGAGGTGATATTTATCAACGACGGCAGCCGGGACGCGTCGCTGCCCCTGTTGCTGCGTCAGCGGGCCGAACGGCCGGAGGTCGTCCGGATCATCGACTTCAACGGCAACTTCGGCCAGCACATGGCGATCATGGCGGGCTTCGAGGCTTCGAGGGGGGAGATCGTCGTCACGCTCGACGCGGACCTTCAGAACCCTCCGGAGGAGATCCCCCGCATCGCGGCCTGCATCGACGAGGGGCACGACGTCGTCGGGACGGTGCGCAGCCAGCGCAAGGACGCCTTTTTCCGGAAGGCGGCCTCCCGCATCGTCAACCGGATCACGAACCGGATCACGGGCCTCTCGCTTCACGACTACGGCTGCATGCTCCGGGGGTATCGGCGGGATGTCGTCGACATCATCAACGAGGCCGCGGAGAGCACGACCTTCATCCCCGCCCTGGCCCAGAAGTTCGCGGTCAATCCCGTGGAGATCGACGTGGGGCACAGCGAGCGGGAGCGGGGGGAGTCCAAGTACAGCCTGTTCCGCCTGATCCGGCTGAACTTCGACCTGATGACGGGGTTCTCGCTCGTGCCGCTCCAGGCGGTCACCATGACGGGGATGCTCCTGTCCGTGCTGAGCCTGCTCTTCGCCGTCTACATGTTCGTCCGCAGGCTCTGGATCGGGCCCGAGGCGGAGGGAGTGTTCACCCTTCTGGCGCTGAACTTCCTGCTGATGGGCGTCACCATCTTCTGCGTCGGCATCGCGGGGGAGTACGTGGGGCGCATCTACCAGGAGGTGCGCCGACGTCCGCGCTACGTGGTGCGGAAGGTCTATGGCCCCCAGGACGACCCGGGGCCGGAGCCCGGCCGGTGAGGGCCGTGCGCCGGGCGGTGGTCTTCGCCTACAGCTCCGTCGGTTGCGTCTGTCTGGACGCGCTGCTGGAGGGGGGCGTCGAGGTGGCCGCGGTCTACACCCACGAGGACGACCCCGGGGAGGAGCGCTGGTTCGCCTCCGTGGCCGACCGCGCGCGCTCCCACGGCCTGACCGTCCTCACCCCGGAGGCTCTGGACGCCGAGGAGGAGAGCATCCGCGCCCTGGCGCCCGACCTGATCTTCTCGTTCTACTACCGCTCTCTGATCCCGGAGCGGATCCTGAACCTGGCGCCGCTCGGGGCCTTCAACATGCACGGCTCGCTGCTGCCCCGCTATCGGGGCCGGGCCTGCGTCAACTGGGCCGTCCTGAACGGCGAGACGGAGACCGGGGTGACGCTGCACCGCATGACCGCGCGTGCGGACCGCGGCCGCATCGTCGATTGCGCGGCCGTCCCCATCGGGCCCGACGAAACCGCGCACGACGTATTTCTGAAGCTGATCCCCCGGGCGGGGGAGGTGCTGCGGCGCAGCCTGCCGGCCATCCTGGCGGGGCGGGCGGAGGGCGTGGAGCAGGACGAGTCCCGGGCGACGACCTTCGGGCGGCGCCGGCCGTCGGATGGGCTCTTGGACTGGTCGAAGGGTGCACGGGCCCTCCACGACCTGGTCCGGGCCGTGGCCCCGCCCTTCCCCGGAGCGTTCACCTTCCTGGAGGGACGGAAGCTCTTCGTGTGGAGGACCCGGCCCGCGGAGGGGGCCGACGGTGCGGAGGCCGCGCCCGGGACGGTGCTGGCGGCGGAGCCCCTGACCGTGACGACGGGCTCGGGCGTGCTGACGGTCCTGAGCGCGCGATGGGCCGACGAGGAGGGCCGGGACGGGGACTGCCCCCGCATCGCCGTCGGGGCGGTTCTGGGCTGACGCCCTGCGCGCGGCCCGAGGGAGAAAATCGGGGAAAATATCACATTCGAGGGGGACGCTCCCCTGGGAGGAACGTTCATAAAATGACGGACAATTGCGCTCTGGCGCTGAAGATAGATGTCGATACGCTGAAGGGATATCGGGAGGGGCTTCCGCGGCTCCTGGACGTTCTGAAGCGCCGGGAGATCCGGGCTTCGATCTTCTTCTCCATGGGGCCGGACAACTCCGGCAAGGCGCTGCGGCGCATCTTCCGGAGGGGCTTCGTCTCCAAGATGCTGCGCACCCGGGCTCCCTCGACCTACGGTCTGAGGACGCTCCTCTACGGCACGCTGCTGCCGGCGCCGATGATCGTGGAATCCCGGCCCGACCTGTTGCGCCGGGCGGTGGACGAAGGGCACGACTGCGGCATCCACGCGTGGGACCACGTGCTCTGGCAGGACAGGCTGACCGGGCTCTCCCGCGAGGCCGTCCGGGAGCAGTTCGGACGCGCGATGGAGCTCTTCGAGCGGGTGACGGGGAGGACCCCGGCCTGCTGTGCCGCGCCGGGCTGGCAGACGACGCCCGACGCCCTGGCCGTCCAGGACGAGCTGGGTTTCGACTACTGCAGCGACGTCCGGGGGGCGGGGCCGGCGGGACCGTTTTTGCCCCGCATGGGGGGAACGACGTTCCGCACGCCCCAGATCCCCACGACGCTTCCGACCCTGGACGAGCTCTGGGGGACGGACGGGCTGAATGCCGAGACGGTGAACGACCGCTATCTCGACCTGCTGGAGCCGGGGCTGAACGTCCACACCATCCATACGGAGATGGAGGGCGGCGCGATGAGCGCCGTCTTCGAGGGCTTCCTGGACGCCTGCATCGCGGGGGAGATGGCGTTCCTGACGCTGCGCGAGGCCCTGGCGGACCGCGGCGATCTGCCCGTCTCCGATGTCGCCCCGCGGGGGATTCCGGGGCGGGCGGGGACGGTGGCCGTCCGGCTTCAGGAGGCTTCGGGAGGCTGAGGCCATGCGCATTTCCCTCAAGTCCCTTCTCGGGTACGCATTGCTGTTGCTGGCGGTGTTGGCCTGCTGGCGCTACCTCGCGTCCCTCAGGGAGTCCCCGGTCCGGTGGGTGCAGGGAGGCCTGGCGCTCTCGCAGGAGATCTGGGGACAGCTGAACGCGCTGTGGGGGGCGGTGCGGCGTTACATCTACTGGATACTGGCCGCCTACGCGGTCGTGGCCGCGCTCACGGTATTCTTCGAGGAGAGCAACCCGGACCGCGCGAACCTCTGGCTCTTCACGCTGCTCCTGTTCCCCTTCGTCGGCCTCGCGGCCTATATGTTCTTCGGGCCAGACGTGCGGAGCGTCCCGCACCGCTGGCGCGTGTTCCGACGCTCCCGGCGGCGCAGAAGGGGCCGCGGACGGGTCTCGTCCGATGCGCCCAACGGCCTGGAGCGCCTGCTGGAGGTCTCGAGCGGCGCCGTCCCGACCTGCGGCAACGAGCTCAGGCTCCTGCTGGACGGGGAGGAGACCTTCTCGGCCATCGAGGAGGCTTTGATCTCGGCGCGCCACAGCATCCACATGGAGTACTTCTCCGTGGCCCACGACGAGCTGGGAACGCGGATCAAGGATCTGCTGACGGACCGTGCGAGGGCGGGAGTGAGGATCCGGTTCCTCTACGACGCGGTCGGCAGCTGGCGCATCGGCCGCGATTTTGTGGAGGAGCTGCGCGCGGCGGGGGTGGAGGTCCGGGCCTTCATGCCGGTGGCCTTCGCGCGTTTCCGGAGCGGGCTGAACCACCGGGACCACCGGAAGATCGTCGTGGTGGACGGCGAGGTGGGCTTTCTGGGGGGGCTGAACATCGGCGACATGTACCTGGGCAGGGATCCCAGGATGGGCCTATGGCGCGACACGCACCTGAAGCTGGAGGGGCCGGCCGTGTCCGAGCTGGACCGCGTCTTCTGGGAGCTGTGGGAGCAGTGCGTCGGGCCGGTCGCGGAGCGCGACGACTGCGAGCTGCGCCCGTCCCCTCCGCCCCGGGAGGGGGGCGTTGCGGTGCAGATCGCGTCCAGCGGGCCCGGCCCCACCTTCCGGGCCGTGGCGGACGGCTACTTCCAGATGATCACCTCGGCGCGCCGGCGCGTCTGGATCACGACGCCCTACCTCGTCCCGGGCGAGACCCTGTCCAACGCCCTGTCCATCGCCGCCCGGAGCGGCGTGGACGTGCGCGTGATCGTCCCCTCCAAGGCGGACCACACCCTGGTGTTCTGGGCGTCGCAGTTCAACGTCGACGCTCTGCTGCGGAACGGCGTCCGCGTCTTCAGCTACAAGGGCGGCTTCATCCATGCCAAGACGATGGTGGCGGACTCCGAGGTCGCCTCGGTCGGCACGACGAACCTGGACGTCCGGAGCCTGGAGATCAATTACGAAGTTCAGGCTTTCGTGCGCTCGAAATCTCTGGCCGCGGACCTGGAGACCGCCTTCCTGGACGATCTGGAGCAGTGCGAGGAGGAGTCCCTGGCGGGCAGAAGGGGAAGGCCCCTCGTCCAGAAGGCGCAGGCCGCAGTCGGCCGCCTCTGGTCCGCGCTGCTGTAGCCCTTCCGAAGGCTCCCCTCCCTTTCTTGCCGATGGATATCCCGTCCCTTTTGGGTTAAACTTAGGGCGCGGAGCGAGGCCCGCAGGATTCTCGTCCTTCCGGGAGGTGGTGGAATGAGAAGCTACATGAGCGCTCTGAAAGCGGTGGAGGAGACCGGGGTGAGGGCCTGGCTGGTCGGGGATACGGCCCGGATGATCGCCATGGACGCCCAGCCGGCGACCCTCTCCATGGTCGCGGAGCCGTGCGATCTGGACGCCCTGGCCGCGGCGCTGGGCAACGGGACCGTCGACGCCGTGGGCGGCTTTCCGGTGCTTCGCGCAAAGGTCCTGGACACGCCCGTGGAGATCGTGCTCCTGCAGGGCGATTCGATCGAGGAGGACCTGGCGCGCAGGGATTTCAGCATGAACGCCATCGCGTTCCGCGGCGACGGCGGGGTGGTCGACCCCTTCGGCGGACGCCACGACATCCGCAACCGGGTGATACGCCTGACGGGGGACGATATCGAGCTGGTCCGGCGGGACCCGCTGCGCATTGTCCGCATGCTCCGTTTCGCCGCCGAGCTCGGCATGGACATCTTCTGGAAGACCGAGACCGACGTCCGTACCTTCATCGAGAGTTACCCCGGCCAAATCCGCGGCATGCCCTCCGAGCGCTGGGGGCGCGAGATCCTGAACGGTGTTCGCCGCTGCCCCTACAACTTCGTGCGCCTGTGCGACGGCTATCGTCTGCTGTCCTTCTTCCTGCCGGAGCTCGAGGACCTCAAGGCGGTCGTCGAACCCCGGACGGGCCTGACCCTTTTCGAACACGCCATGACGACGCTCCGGGCCGTTCAGGACCGCCTCGGGGGCAACAAGATCAAAGATCACCAGTCCTTTTCCCTGGCTGGGCTCTTCTGCCGTCTGGGGACGCGGGAGCTCGACGCTCCGGATCTCGCCCCTGCGGCGAAGATCGCGTCCGGGTACCTCGGACGCTGGAACATCCCTTCCGATACGATCGACAGGGTGGCCGCGATCGTCATGAACTATCGTGCTTTCTACGCGCCCCGGACCGAGGAGGAGCTCTGCCGGGACGTGCTTCGGGACGGATTGGAGGCGGTGGAGATGACGTTCGAGTTCGCGTCGTGCGGTGCACTGGCGGAGCGCTTCCCGGGGACCGACGTGCTGAAGGGCAACCGCTGGAGGCTGGAGCAGGTCGTGGGGCGCTTCGAGTCCGTGGCGCGCCGGACGGACGGGTCGAGTCGTTTCCTCACGGGCGACGAGGTGATGGACCTGCTGAAGCTCCCGCCGGGACGAAAGGTGGGGGAGATCCTGGGCGGTCTGGATGTGGCGGTCGGGACCGGTCGGGTCGCCAGCCGGTCCGAGGCCGAGGACTGGGTGCTGCGCCGTGGATGTTCTCTATGAGACCATAGCGGCGATCGCCACGGCCTGGGGCGAGGCGGGCGTGGCCATCGTCCGGCTGTCGGGGCCCGATGCCGTCGCCCTCGCCAGGACGACCCTGCGCTTCGGCCCGGGAGGGTTCCCCCCGCCCCGGGAGATGCGCCTGGCGTCCCTGCTGGACGACACGGAGAGCGTGATCGACCGGGTTCTGGTGGTCCACTTCGCCGCGCCCAGAAGCTATACGGGCGAGGACGTGGTGGAGATCCACACCCATGGCGGCACCCTGGTGGTGCAGCTTTGTCTCGAGGCCCTGCTCCGTCGTGGAGCGCGACTTGCGGAGCCCGGGGAGTTCACGAAGCGCGCCTTCCTGAACGGGCGCATCGACCTCTCGCAGTCGGAGGGTGTGCTGGGCATCATCCGATCGCGGAGTGCCGAGGCCCTGCGCGCGGCGGCCCGGACCCTTTCGGGCGAGCTTTCGGAGTTCGTCCGGGAGATTCGGGACGAGCTCCTGGAACTTCAGAGCGGGCTCGAGGTGGGGCTGGACTTCCCGGAGGGCGAGGCCCCTCACGTCGACGAGACGACGCTGCTGGATGCGGTTGCGACGCTGAAGTTGGGATTGCAGGACCTGCTGGACCGGTGTTCCCTGGGGCTGCTGCTGAGGGAGGGCATCCGCGTCGTGCTGTCGGGCCGCCCGAACGTCGGCAAGTCCTCGCTGCTGAATGCGCTCCTGAAACAGGCCCGGGCCATCGTCACGGCGCTCCCGGGCACGACGCGGGACGTCATCGAGGAGGCCATCACCTACCGGGGCGTCCCGATCCGCCTGGTGGATACCGCAGGGCTGCGAACTCCGGTCGACGAGATCGAGGCCAGCGGGATCGAACGGACCAAGATGGAGCTGAAACAGGCGGACATCTGCCTCTGGCTCCTGGACGGCTCCGTCCCGCTGGACGACGAGGAGCTGGGCTACCTGCGATCCCTGAGCGAGCGGGAGCACATCGTCCTGCTGAACAAGGCGGACAAGGCGCATGTCGTGACGGAGGACGACGTTCACGAGATCGTCCCGGAGAGCTCCGTGATCTCCCTGTCGGCCAGGACGGGCGAGGGGCTGGAGCTCCTCAAGGAGGCGATTTTGTCGATCGCGACGGGCAACGGCTCGCTGGACGCCGGGCTCAACGTGACGGCCCGCCAGCTCGAGGACATCCGCCAGTCCCTGAACGCCATCGTGGAGGCGGAGACGGCGGCTGCGGACGGCGTCGGCCAGGATGTGGTCGCGGGGCTCCTGGGCTCGGCCCGCGGATCCCTGGAGCGGCTCCTGGGCATCGCCTGCGACGATGCGTTGCTCGACTCCATTTTCAGCCGATTTTGCGTGGGGAAGTGAGCTTCCGCACGGAGAAACTTTTTTCCGCGGGGACGGGCGGCGAGGGGGCCGTCCCTTTCTGCGGTCGGAGCACCGAGGGGGTGTGTCGTCTTGTCGTTCTACACCGTCGGCGAGGCCTGCACGAGCTGTGGGCTGTGCGTCGAACTTTGTCCCGCGCGGATCATCACGGCGGATTCGGAGGGCCGTCCCTTCGTGGAGGAGGGCCGGGAGGCGCTCTGCATCCGCTGCGGGCAGTGCGTGTCGTTCTGTCCCGTGTCCTGCAACGCCCTTGCCTTTCAGGAGGGGCCTCCTCTGGCCGTTCTGCCGGAGCTCTTCCCGACGCCCGAGGCGGCCGAGACGCTGCTGCGCAGCCGGCGCAGCGTGCGCCGATTCCGGAGGGAGGGGGTGCCCCGAGCGGTTCTTGAGCGCCTTTTCGAGACGGTCCGCTACGCACCGACCGCCCAGAACCTCCAAAAGGTCCGGTGGATCGTCCTGGAGACCCGGGAGAGGGTCGAGAGGCTGGAGCGCGAGGTCGTGGGCTTCTTCCGCGCCGCGGCCGAGGCGCCGGACGTACCTTCCGGACGGGCCCAGCTGCTGCGCGCGATCGTCCGCCGCTCCGATGCGGGGGTGCCCATCATCCTGCGGGGCGCGCCGCAGGTGGCCGTGGCCGTCGTCCCCAAGGGCGACGGGTTCACCCCGGAGGATGGGGCGATCGCGTTGACGTACTTGGAGCTGGCCGCCCATGCGCTGGGGATCGGCTGTTGTTGGGGCGGTTTCCTCACCAGGGCCTGCCGGGCCTCCGAGGCGCTGCGGAGGTCCCTTGGCGTTGCGGAGGACGAGCTCGTCGCCGGCGCCCAGATGTTGGGCTACTCCGCACAGGGGCGTTCCCGGCGGCTGCCGCCGCGCAAGGCTGTCGCGATCACGTGGATGAATTGAGACGGGTGGGGAACGTTCCGTTCCCAAAGATAGGGAGCCGGGGATTTCCCCGGCTCCCGTCCTTTTATCGGTATTTCCCCAGCAGACCCAGCTTTTCGAGCTCGCCGCGGATCTCCCGGACCGCATCGGCGCCCGCCGGCTGGATGGGCAGGCGCGGAGCACCGCCATAGAACCCGGCCAGGTCCATCGCGGCCTTCATGCCTCCGATCCCGTGGCGCGCGGTGACGCAGGCGTTCAGCCGCAGGAGGCTCAGCTGGATTTTGCGGGCGGGCTCGATCTCTCCCTTACGGCAGAGCGCGTACATCCCGGCGCAGAGGTCGGGGGCGACGTTCGCCACGGCCAGGGTCCCGCCCCGTCCGCCCAGAAGGGTTGTCGCGAAGAGATAGCTGCCCGAGCCGGCGAACACCGAGAAGTCCTCGGGCGTGCCCGCGATGATCTCCGAGATCTGCACGATGTTGCCGCCGGAGTCCTTGACCCCCACGATGTTGGGGTGGGCGGAGAGGCGCACGACCAGCCCGGACGGGAGGTTGATCCCGCTGTTGCCCGGCATGTTGTAGACCATGAGCGGGACGGGAGAGGCGTCTGCGACGGCCGTGTAGAACTTCTCCAGCGCCCCCTCGTTCAGGTCGCGCTTGTAGTAGCTGGGGTTGATCACGAGTACCGCGTCGGCTCCCCTATCGGCGGCGGCCCGGCTCAGCTCCGTCGTCTCCTTGAGCGACTCGCAGCCGGTACCGGCGATGACGAGCTTGTCCGGGGAAAGGCCTTTGCGGATGGCGGCGATCAGGTCCAGCTTTTCCTGGTGGGAGAGCAGCGCGAACTCGCCGTTGCTGCCCAGGGCGACGATGCCCGCAAGGCCCGTTTTGTCGAACTTGGACAAATTTTCGGCGAGCCTCCCGAAATCGATGGCGCCGTCGTCGCCGAACGGCGTCGCGATGGGGGCGAAGATGCCTTCTATCTTTTTCATGGTGTCGTTTTCCTCCTTGTCCGTCAGAGCGCCAGGGCCCTCTTTATCCTCTCGACCGCCTCGGTGAGGTTCTCCATGGATGTTGCGTAGGTCAGGCGGATGTTCTTCCGTGCCGACTCGCCGAACGCCTGTCCCGGGGTGACCGCCACGTGGGCCTCGGAGATCAGATATTCCGCGAGCTGCCAGGAATCGTAGCCCTTGTAGTCGATCTCGGGGAAAAGGTAGAAGGCGCCCTCCGGCAGGGGACAGCGGACCCCGGGGATCGCGTTCAGTGCCTCCGAGATCCGGCGCCGGCGTCGATCGTACTCCTGGCGCATCGTCTCCACGCAGTCCTGGGACCCCTGCAGAGCCGCGGCTGCGGCGACCTGGCCGAACGATGTGGCGCAGGTGACGACGTGCTGCTGGACCTTCAAAATCTGTTCGGTGAGGGCCGCCGGGGCCGCCAGGTACCCCAGCCTCCAGCCCGTCATGGCATAGGCCTTGGACATCCCGTTCACGACTACGGTCCGCTCCCGCATATCGGGAAGCGTCGCGATGCTGACGTGCCGGTGCTCATCGTAGACCAGGTGCTCGTAGATCTCGTCGCCGACGACCCAGAGGTCGTGCTTGACCGCCACATCCCGAATCGCCTGGAGTTCCTGTTCAGTCAGGACGCGACCGGTCGGGTTGTTGGGGGAGTTGATCAGGATCGCCTTCGTACGCGGCGTCACCTTTTTTTCCAGCTGTTCGGCGCGAACGGCGAAGTTCTCCGACGGGGAGAGCGGCACCGCAACGGGGCGCCCGCCGACCAGAGTGATCAAGGGGCGGTAGCTGACCCAGGCGGGTTCCAGATAGAGCACCTCGTCGTCCGGGTCCAGAAGGGACTCCAGCGCGATGTAGAGCGCCAGTTTCCCACTGGCCGTAGCGATGATCTCCTTTGCGGGATCGTAGGAGAGCCCGTTTTCCCGAAGAAGTTTCTCCGCGACGGCTTGTCGAAGTGCGGGGATGCCCTGGCTGGCGACGTAGTGGGTCTGGCCGCTCCGTATGGCCTTGACGCCCGCGTCCGCAATATGGGCAGGCGTGTCGAAATCCGGATCGCCGCCTCCGAGGTTGACGACGTTCACCCCCTGCTGCTGGAGCTGTCGTGCGCGGTCCGATATGGCGACGGTGCTGGAGCCTGCAAGCGCTCCTATCTTTCGTGAAAAATCAGGCATGATGATGTCCCCTCCTCCTTCAGTCCGCGTCGAAGACGGCACGGTTCATTTGTCCCAGCCTGGAGGCGCAGACGGTGGTCCCCACCAGATCGCCGGTGATGTTGCCTGTCGTATGGGCGATGTCGATGATCGGCCATATGGCGGCCAGGATGGGAATCAGGGTGAGCGGAAGCCCCAGCGTCTCCAGAAGAACCGTCGACATGACGATGCCCGATCCCTTCACACCCGCCGCTCCGACCGAGAGCAGCAATCCCAGATAGACGATCTGGAAGAGGAGCCCCGGGGTGACCGGAATATTGAAAAGGTCGAGGGCGAAGACGGCGATGACGCCGATCGCGACGGCCATCCCGTTCATGTTGGCGGTGTTGCCCAGGGGCAGGGCGAAGCCGTAGATCGGTTCGGGAAGGCCCAGTTTTTCCTCGGCGACCTGCATCGAGACGGGCAGGGTGGCCGCGCTGGAGGTGGTGGTGGCGGCGACCAGCATGGCCGGGAAGATGTGGCGGAAGAAGCGCAGGACGGGGACGGAGTAGAACTTGAGGATTGGGGGATAGATCAGGAAAAGGACGATTCCCACCGCGATGTAGTCGGCCAGGATGAACTTGAGGACGGCGGACATCATCTTGTCGCCGATGGTTCCGACGAGGATGGCCACAAGGGCGAAGATGCCGTAGGGGGCAACCCTCATGACGAAGTCCGTGATCTGGATCATGACCTCCGCGCCCTCTTGGAGGAAGCGCCTGAAGGTCTCCGTCCTCTTGTCCAGGATCAGGAGGGCGATGCCCACGATCAGGGAGAAGAAGATGACCTGCAGCATGTTGGCGTTGGCCATTGCCTCCACCGGGTTGGTGGGAATCCAGTTGAGGACCGACGCGACGACCGAGTAGCTGGACGTTTTGATCTCGCCGACCGTACCGAGGATCCCTTCGGCTCCGATGCCGGGACGGATGACGAGTGCGACTGCACAGCCCACGGCAGCCGCCAGAAGTGAGGAGAGAAGATAATAGGAGACGATGAAGCCCCCGACTCGGCGCAGGTGGGCAGGGCTGCCCATCCGGGTGACCCCGGAGGAGAGGGTGAAGAAGACGAGCGGAACGATGAGCATCTTCAGCAGACGAATGAAGGCGTCCCCCAAAGGCTGAAGAACCAGGACCTTGGGACCGGCCAGCCAGCCGGTCAGAATACCCAGGAGAAGCATCACGAAGATCTTCTTGTGCAGCGGCAATCCGAACCAGTGCTTCAATTTTTCCACGCTCCTTTTCTATTGTGGGGTTCCGATCGAGAAAACCCAAAAATGCACTTCTTCAGGGGCTACGCCCCGTAACGCCTGAAAGGGGGAAGCTTGAGCCTTTCCACCACGGCCGGGAGGCCCAGAAGGTCGAACAGGGATTCTCCCTCGCCGATCCTTCTTGCCAGGTCCCCCTCCTTGGCCGCTGTGCCCTCGGCCGCGCTCGCCACGGACTCGGCCAAGGCCGCCGGGACGACCACGACCCCATCCGCGTCGCCCACCACGACATCCCCCGGAGAGACGCTGACGCCCCCGCAGGCGATCGGGACGTTGACCGAGCCGGGAGAATCTTTGAACCCTCCCATGGGGGAGATGCCGGCCGCGAATACGGGAAACCCCATCTCGACGATCTCCAGCTTGTCCCGAACCCCTCCGTCCACGACGAGACCGCCCAGGGACTTTTTCATGGCCATCGTCGTCATCAGAGCTCCCCAAAGCCCCGTCTCACGGAAGCCACAGGCGTCGACGACAAGGACGTCGCCGGGATGCGCCATCTCCAGGGCCACATGGCACATGAGGTTGTCCGCCCTGTAGGTCTGTACCGTCAGGGCCGGACCGGCGAAGCGCATGGCGTCGCTCAGAGGCTTTATACTGCTGTGCATGCAGCCGAAGCGCCCCAGAGCGTCGCCGATCACGGGAACCGGCAGACGTCCCAGCCGGCGGATCGTCTCGGCCGGTACGATCGTGGAGCGATCGTTGATCCTGTACATTGCTCGTCCCTCCTGCAAAATGGAATGGATGGGGCCTTCTCCCAATCGAATGCATGAGCGACGCCCCGTCCCCCTCCAGCTTCACGGCAGATTCTGCAGAGCCGGAAATGAGATGGTTTCGCGGACGGGCGTTTTTGAAGGGGACGCCCCCGCCGTGTGTGCCGCGGCCGGGAAAGAGGGCCGATTCGATTCGGAGTTGAAAAGAGAGGTGCACGTCTCCGTTTCAGAATAAGGCATCGGTGCAAAATAAAAAAACGATAATTGGCTATAATGGATATAAATTTTTTTTGTATTTGGAGGGGTCGGTGTGAACGAACGCGGGCTGGAGGCCTTCACCGCCATCGTCATGGGGCAGACTCTGAGGCGTGCGGCGGAGCTTTTGAACCTGACGCAATCGGCGGTCAGCTATCGGCTGAAGGAATTGGAGGACGACCTCGGGACGATTCTGGTCGACCGAAGGAAGGGGCTGAAGGCGATCCGCCTTACCCCGGCGGGACGGGACCTTCTTCCTCTGGCGATGCAGTGGCAGGAATTGCAGGGGCAGGTTCGCAGCTTTCGTTCCAAGGTTCCCGCCCACTTTTTGATGATCGGCAGCGTGGACAGCATGAACAACCACGTCCTGCCTCCCTTGTTCAAGGCGCTTAGGAAGAACGAACCTCCCGTCTTCTGCAGGATAACGACCAGCGATTCCATCGTGCTCTACCGCAAGATCGAGAGTCGAGAGGTCGACGTCGCCTTCGTGCTTCAGGAGCAGCACTTCCCCTACGTGTCCGTGGAGCCGTTCACTCGGGAGCGCATGCTGGTGCTGCGTGTAAAACAGGAGGGGCTTCCTTCACGGATTCGGGCCGACGAGCTGGATCCCCGTTTCGAGCTCCGGTTCCCATGGTCCAGTCCTTATCAGCTCTGGCACGACAAGGTCTGGCCTCCCGAGGAGATCGGGGAGATCTTCGTCGACACCCTGCTCCTGGTCCGAAACCTCCTGCAGGACGAGCGCCAATGGGCCATCATTCCCGAATCCTCCGTTCCCTTCATGATGGAGCGGGATTTGATGGTCCAGACGCTTGTCCCGCCGCCGCCGGACAGGCTGAGCTACAAGCTGACCCACCGCTACCCCAAGGGCACCACGGTCGAGGCACTGGACATTCTGAACCGGCTTATCGCCGGCATGGATTTCGGGAATGCATACGCCGGACTGCTGTAGCCCGGCGTACAGGATTGCCCCTACCGTCCCCCCGCCAGCATGTCCGTACGGATTCGGATGACGACCTTCTTGATCGGGGCGGGTTCGCCCAAGGTGACGTAGGGCTGGTGGCCGTCCTCGGGATAGAAGAGGGCGAAGCTCCTGCCCGCGTCGTTGCGCATCAGGAAGTCCCCCTCGCCGTCGTAGAGCTGGACATCCGTCTCGGCGTTGTAGTCGCCTTTCGGGGTCAGCTTGCCGATAGGGCAGTACCCCACGTACTCGACGCCCCTCAGCGTGGCCTGAAGGTCGGCGTGCTTCATGTGGTTCTCGAACGGCGCCCGGTCCCGGGGCAGGGTGGTCGGCTCCTGAATCAGCGCGAACACGCGGTCTCCGTCGATAGGGTACCGCCCCGGCGCCAGGGCGAGCAGGTCGTTGCCCCGAATGTACTCAAGCGCCAGCCTCACGCCCTCGCCGAGAGGGTAGTATCGTTCCGCGTCCTCCAGAAGAGCTCGGATCATGGTCAAAAGTCTCCTTTCGTGATTTGCCGTTTGGTTTCTCCATTTTCAATTCTAACGGGAAAAAGTTTTTTGGCCTTCGATTGTTTCTTAATAGGAAATATAGTTTTTGATTGTGAAAATGCCGGTGGTATACTCCAAGGAGAAAGACGGAGGGGGTGAGTCGGGTTGGCGGGAGAACGTTCCGAGGGCATCAAGTCCCTGGCCAAGGCGCTGGACATTCTCGAATGCGTGGCGGACGGGGCCGAAGGGGCCGGGGTCAGCGAGGTCTCCGCGCGTCTTGGGATCAACAAGGCCACGGTCTCGAAGATGCTCTCCACGATGGCGGTGCGTCGATTTGTCCGCAAGGATCCTCAGACCCGGCACTATCGCCTGGGGTATCGTCTGGTCGAGCTCGGTACGCGCCTCATAGAGTCCATCGACCTCCGCACCGAGGCCTGGCCGCATCTCAAGGCTCTCGAGCGGGCCGTCAACGAGGTGATCAATCTGGCCGTCTACCACAACGGAGAGGTCATCTACGTCGACAAGTTCGAGGGCACCAAATCCCTGCGTCTGCATTCGCGCGTCGGAGGGCGCGCCAGCTTCACCTGCACCTCCGTGGGCAAGGTGCTGCTGGCCTTTCTGCCGGAGTCCGAACGGCGCTACATCATGGAGGCCGAGGTCCCGGAACGCCGAACCCGCCACAGCGTTTCGTCCTGGGAGGAGCTGGAGAGGCAATTCGATGGCATCCGCGAGCGCGGCTACGCTCTGGACCTCGAGGAGAACGTGGAGGGCATCGTCTGCGTCGGGGCGCCGATCTTCGATTATTCGGGGGCGGTCATCGGGGCCGCCAGCGTCTCGTGTCCCACGGTGCGCGGAGATATGGCTCGATTGCTGGAGCTGAAGGACCGCTTGCTGGAGGCCTGTACGAGGATCTCCGCGGACTGCGGCTATTACGCCGGGGAGCGGTGACGGCCCGGCATGGGGACGGCCGTGGGAACGGTTGCGCTCCTCTTTTCGTCGGGTTGGCGGTATGTCGGTTCGTGTCCGTATTCATTTCATATTTCAAAGGGAGGAATGCAGTGATGATCAAGACGCCGAAACTTGTTATGATCCCTGGACCCACGCCGGTGGTCCGCTCGATTCAGGACCAGATGGCCCGGGAGACCGTGGCCTTCGGCGACGCCGGGTTCGTCGCGGACTTCAAGGAGGTGGTCGCGGACCTCAAGTCGATGTGGCGCTGCGACGGCGAGGCCTTCGTCATCGCGGGCAGCGGAACGCTGGCCATGGAGATGGCGGTGGCGAACGTCACCAAGCGAGGGGATTCCGTCCTGATCTGCTCCCATGGGTTCTTCGGGGACCGCTTCATCGACATGTGCAAGAACAAGGGGCTCGACGTGGACACCCTGAAGGCGGAGTGGGGCACGGTCTACACGCCCGAGCAGATGGACGCCGCGCTCTCGGCCAAGAAATACGCGGCCGTGACCGTCACCCACGTGGACACCTCCACGGGCGTCGTGGTGCCCCTCAAGGCGATCTGCGACATGATGAAGAAGAAGCACCCCGACGTGATGCTGATCGTCGACGCGGTCGCGGCCGCGGCGGGGGCGGAGTCCTGGATGGACTGGGGCATCGACGTCCTGCTGACGTGCAGCCAGAAGGCGTTTGGCGTCGCCCCGGGCCTGGCGATCCTCTGGGCCAGCAAGCAGGCCGTCGAGAAGCGCCGTTCCCTGGGGACCATCCCCGAGTCCTACGCCGATTTCGAGCGCTGGATCCCCATCATGAACGATCCCTCCAAGTATTGGGGCACTCCGCCCGTCAACATGATCTGGGCCCTCAAGGAGAGCGTCCGGATCATCAAGGAGGAGGGGCTGGACGAGCGCTATGCGCGCCACATCCGTCAGGCCGGCTATTTCGTGGCGGGGATGGAGGCCCTGGGGTTCCGGACCGCGGCGTCCAAGGAGCTGCGCGCGCCGACCTTGACCATCTTCTTCTATCCCGAGGGGTCGGGGCTGGAGGATGCGGCCTTCCGCGCGAAGCTGGCGGAGGAGGGCGTCCAGTCCGCTGGGTGCCTGGCCGGGTTCGCCGGCAAGGGCTTCCGGCTCGGGCACATGGGCAACATCGACAAGCACATCCTGGTCGGTGCGATGGCCGCCGTCGAGCGGGCCTGCCTCAAGTGCGGCTACAAGATCGAGCCCGGCAAGGGGTTGGGCGCTCTCCAGGCCGGCCTTGCGAAGGAATGACGGAAAGACGAGCGGGGCGGTCCTTCGGGGCCGCCTTTTTCGTAGGGGAGCTTGTATAATGGCCTCGATCGAGTCGTTAGTGCGAGGGAGGCGAGGGGCATTTCTCTGACCGTCCGTGAACTTTTAACCTTGCGGGAACTGGACGGAGTCGAGCTGATCGCGGGCGCCGGCGGGCTGGACCGTCCGATCCGGAGCGTCAACGTCATGGAGGCCCCGGACATTGCCCGGTGGCTGCGCGGGGGGGAGCTTCTGCTCTCCACGGGGTACCAGTTCCGCGACCAGCCGGAGGACTTCGAGGACCTCGTGATGGCCCTGCACGGCGCCGGAGCTGCGGCCCTGGGGTTCAAAGGCCGTTTCCTGCACGAGTTTCCGCCGCACGCCAGGGACCTGGCGGAGTGGCTGGGACTGCCCATAATCAGCCTGCCCCTCGAGCTGCCCTATTCGGACATCATCCGAATCGTCATCCTGCGGACGGACGAGGTGGAGAACCTCCGCTTCTCCGAGTCGGTGCTTCGGTCCTTCACTCAGCTCGTGGCGGAGGGAGGGGGCGCGGAGGGGATCGTCCGCAACCTGATGTCCTTCCTGAATACCGAGGTCTGTTTTCTGGACACGATCTCGGGTCGCTGTTTCTGCGCCTCGGAGGGCAGCTTCAGCCCGGTGTCGAGCGCGAGGGAGAAAAAGGCGCTCCTCAATCGGCACTACAACGAGCGGATCGGCCTGGGAAACACCACGTACGGCTACTTCATCTTCAAGCGCTGCCCGCAAGGCAACTCCTGGCGCATCGTCCTGGAGCACGCCAAGACCGCGATGCTCTTCAGCTTTCAGCGGGATATCGCCGCCAGGCAGGTGGAGGCCCGTTACCGGGACGAGTTCGTCCAGGACCTCATCACCCACAACATCCGCTACCGGGAGGAGCTCCTGAACCGGGGCCTTCAGTTCGGATGGGACCTGTCCGGCTCCGTCCGCTGCGTGATCTTCGACATCGACGACTACAAGCGGCACTTCGGCCGTCCGATGTCGAGGGCGGAGGCTCGGGAGCTGGAGGAGGCCCGGCAGCGCATCTACGCCCTATGCAAGCAGGAGATGAGGAGCGTTTTCCGGGAGGGGCCCTACTCCGCCATGAGCGACTTCATCGTCTTCCTGACGACGCCGGGCCGGGCGGAGAACTTTGGGGCCAGGCTCCGCGGGGTGTTCGAGAGCATCCGGAAAAAGGTTCGGTCGTGGACGGACTTCACCGTCACCGTCGGTTGCGGGGACGAGAAGCCGGACTTCATGGGATGCGAGGAGAGCTATGAGGAGGCCCGCAAAGCGATCGAGATGATGCGTCCATCCTGCGGAGGGGACGCCCTGTATTTTTGGGAGGAGCTGGGAATCCTCACCGTGCTCGCCCCCCTCGTCGGGAGCAGGGAGGCCCGAAATTTCTGCCTGCGGCGGCTGGGGGCGCTCCGGAGTCGGGAGACGTATGCCGAGCTCTTCGACACGCTTCAGGTGCTGGTGCGGTGCGGCTGGAACCTCAGGGAGGCGGCCCGGGAGCTGCGGATCCACTACAACACCGTCCGCTATCGCTACGAGCGGATCTGCGAGCTGGCGGGCGACCTCTCGGGGCCCGAGGCCCGGCTGGAGATGGCCGTGGCGCTCGGCCTGTGTCGTCTGGACCCCGAGCTCCTGGCATGAGACGGGCCCGCGGGCTTCACAGGACCAACACGCCGCCGGTCGCGATGGGGTGCAGGCGGTCGCCCATCCTCCTCTTCATCCTCTCGTACACCTCGGAACCCGTGCAGTGTCCCGTGTAGAAGCGGGCGTTGGTGCTCAGCAGGGCGTCGGCGATGGCGTCGACGGTCTCGTCGGTCTCGCGGGTGCCGTCCGTCGGGTTGGTGAGGTGGAAGCCTCCGAACACGTGATCGGGCATGAACCCCTTTAGCGCGTGGAATCGGTCCAGGATGTTGAGGATCCCGGCGTGGGCGCAGCCCGCGAACAGGACGCTCGTCCCCCCCTCCGTGACCGCCAGGCTCTGCTCGTGGGCGAAGTCGTCCGGCCCGAGACGGTCCCCCTCCTTCATCAGCAGCACCCGGTTGCCGGACGGATTGAACCGCTCCCCCCGGACCCCGGAGAACAGCTCCAGCCCCCCGCCGAGCACCGTGTGTTCGTCCGTCGGGACGAGGCGCGGATGGCCGCGAAGCTCCGGATCGAGCCCGATGTAGACGCTCTCCCCACCGGCGGTGCGGAGACGGTAGTCCCCGAAGGCCCGGCGGGAGACGTAAATCTTGGCGCTGGCGTTGCGGCTCAGGAAGGTCCGGATGCCGCCGCCGTGGTCGGAGTGCCCGTGGGAGATCGCCAGCAGGTCGACCGCGGCGAGGTCGACGCCCATCCTCCCGGCGTTCTCCGCGAAGAGCCCGGTGCGCCCCGTGTCGAAGAGTATCCTGCGCCCTTCCGTCTCGATGTGCAGGCTCAGCCCGTGCTCGCAGCCCAGCTCCGCGGACAGCGAGGTGTTCTCCAGCAGCGTGCGTACGATCATGCTCGGTCCTCCCGATTCGCAAAAGGGATTTTGCCCAGGTCCGGCCTGGGGCCCGGGGTCCAGTGTCCGGTGACCCGAAGGGTCCGCCGCAGGGCGGCCTTCAGCCCGTCCTCCCCGCCTAAAATGTCGCCCGCCGCGAGGGCGGCGACGAGGGCGTTGGTCGTCAGGGCCCCGCCCGTCTCCAGAGTCACGGTCTCGGCCCGGGTCGTGTCCGCCTTGATCTGGTTCCACAGCGCGTCCCGGCTGCCTCCCTCCGTCACGATGATGCGGTCCACAGGCGTGCCCGCCGCCCGGCAGGTCTCGGCGATGTCCCCGTACTCGGCGGCGATGCCCTCCAGCACGGCGCGCCAGAGGACGAACCGGTCCGTGTCGAGCGTCATGTTCAGGAAGCAGCCGCGCACCTCCTCGTGCCCCGCGGGGCCGCCCGTCAGCCAGGGCAGGAAGCGGACGCCCCCCGAGCCGGCCGGCACGCGCGCGGCCCCCTCGCTGAGCTCGGCGTAGCAGCCGTCGTCCCCAGAGCGGCCGCAGACCCCGTCGCGGAACCAGCGCAGGGCCAGCCCTCCCGTCCGCACGAACCCCCAGTAGAAGTAGCTGTCCGAAAGGGTGCCGCTGTTGAAGATCAGTCCGCTGCCCCTTCGGCTGAGGCCGGGGACGATGCCGCCCGTCGAGATGCAGAACATGGAGCAGGTCCCGGCGACGTCCACGGCGTGTCCGGGCTCGAAGACGCCGCAGCCCAGCAGCGACTGCATGGTGTCCCCAGCCCCGGCGCAGACCGGGATCCCGGTGCGAAAGCCCGTTCGGGCGGCCGATTCCTCCGAGAGCGTCCCGACGATGTCCCAGGGCTTCACGATCCGGGGCATGAGCGCAGCGTCGATCCCCAACAGGGCCAGCTGCTCGTCGGACCAGCGTTTTTGTGTCACGTCGTAGCCCAGGCCCCACCCGGACATCGCGCCCCAGTCCAGGAAGGCCCGCTCCGCGCTCAGCCCCGCGAGGTGCATCAGGATGTAGGGGGCGTTGTGGACGAACTTCCGGCCCCTCCTCCGAAAGGGCTCGGAGTTGGCCAGAAGCCAGCGTGCGTGCAGGGCGGGGAAGAGGCAGAGCGGATCGGGGTTGCCCGTCTCCCGTCCCCAGATCTCCAGCCGTCGGGAGGCGAGCGCCTCGGCGTCCGCTCCCGTCCGGGAATCCAGGTAGTTGATGTAGGGCGTCACGGCCCGCCCCGAGTCGTCCACCCCCACGATGCCGCAGATGATGCCGTCCCCCATGATGGCCCGGACGCCAGCGGGGTCCAGGCCCTTGCGCTCCATCTGCTCCGCGCAGTCCCTCATGCCGGCCAGGGCGAGGGTCAGGTACTCGTCCGCGTCCATCTCGACCCAGCCGGGGTGCGGACAGGAGAGCGTCGTCGGATGGACGGATCGGGCGAGCGTCTCGCCCTCCGCCGTGCAGACCGCGACCTTGACGCTTTGGGTACCCGCGTCGAAGCAAAGATAGGCGTTCGTCATGTTTGCGCACCTCGGAAAAAATGTTTGGATTTCCCCTCCCATTATAGCGCCGGCCCCTTCGGTGCGGCCGTTTTTCGTCCGGCGGAGAGCTCCCTCGGGGACTGTATCGGTCGGGGGCTTGGGGATGATGTGGTACTGTTTTATGGGGGGAGGAGGACGGCGGAGAGGACTGCGAAGCCCGATATCCCGTGGTCGGCGATGAGCAGGCGGCCCCGGGGGGGCATCGGAACATCGGCCCGGAGGTATATCGCGCCCTGGGGGATGAACCGACGGCTCCCCGGCCGGTGGAAAGGTTTCGCTTCGTACGGGGTTTTCCCTTGGGGCCTCCGATTCCTGCCGGAAAATCTTTCGTGCTGTCGAGAAGGGGTGTTTGGAATGATGCAATGGATCGTAAAGTTTGGGCTCGCGGTGTTCTGCCTCCTTGCGGCCTTAGTCCCGCCCGCCGTTGCGGGGCCTTCGGTGGAGGAGATGGCCGCTCAGATGCTGATGGTCGGATTCCGGGGCATGGAGGCGGGACCGGAAGCGCCGATCGTGCGTCACATCAAAGCGGGATGCGTCGGCAACGTCATCCTGTTCGGCCGCGATCTGACGAAGGGGGCGGGTCCCGGCCGGAACATCCGCTCGCCCGAGCAGCTCAAGGCCCTGTCGGCGGGCCTCAAGGCTGCGGTCCCAGCGGACATGCCGCTCTGGGTCGCTCTGGATCAGGAGGGAGGCAGGGTGCAGAGGCTGCGTCCCAGCCAGGGGTTCGATGAGGACTATCCCTCCGCTGGAACCTTGGGAGCCAGCGACGACGTCGCCCTGACCCGGGCCGTGGGGGAACGGATGGGACGGGAGCTGGCGGAGCTGGGGATCGACGTGGATTTCGCGCCGGTGGCCGACGTGAACGTCAATCCCGAGAGTCCGGCCATCGGTGCACTCGGACGCAGTTTCGGCGCCGATCCCGAAGCGGTCGCCCGGCACGCGGCCGCGTTCTCCGAGGGGCTGCGGGCCGCGGGGATCATCCCCTGTCTGAAGCACTTTCCCGGGCACGGCAGCGCCGCCGCGGATACGCACATCGGCGCCGCCGACGTCACGCACACCTGGAGGGAGGAGGAGCTGATTCCCTACCGCCGGGCCGTCGCGTCCGGGTGGCGGGGCATGATCATGACCAGCCACATCTTCAACGCCGCTTTGGACCCCGCTCTGCCCGCCTCCTTGTCCGAGAGGATCGTGACCGGCCTTTTGCGTGAGAGCCTGGGCTGGAACGGTATCGTCGTCACGGACGATCTGGACATGGGGGCCCTGACGCGGAGCTACAGTCTGGAGGAGCGCATCCTGCTGGCCGTCTCCGCCGGGTCGGACCTGCTGATCTTTGCCCAGAACCGAAAGGACATGGATTTCGATCCCGACCTCCCGAGAAGGGCCCACGAGACTTTGGTGAGGCTGGTCAAAGAGGGCAGAATCCCGGAGGGACGGCTGCGCGAGTCCTGGGGGCGGATCGCGAAGATGAAGCGGGGGGCCGGGCGCGCCCCGAAGTAGGGAAAAACGCTCCCGGCGATCGGGAGGCGGATTTATACCGACAGCGACAGCAGGTTGCGCGATATGGGATACGGCCAGATATCGGCCGCGATGTTCAGCTCGGCGGCGTCGCAGCGCCCGCGGATCGTCTCCATCAGGGGGACGACCGTCCCGACGAGGAAGTCCGCCCTCTCCCTGACGGGCAGCTCCGCCATGCGGCCGCGGAGCTCGTTCAGCCTGTGGGCGTCCGCGATCAGCAGCGCCTTGGTCCGGCCCAGGTCAAGAATGTACTCCCGCCAGGGGGCGGCCTCCTGGAAATCCATCCCGTCCAGGGCGGAGAGGGAGTTTTTCTCCAGGACCAGCTGCCTGGAGATGGCGGGGAGAACCCCCTCCCACAGCATGTCGTAGAGTATCGCCACCTCGATCTCGAGCGCCCTCACGAAGGACTCCATCCGGATGTCGTGCAGGGCCTCCAGCTCGTGTGCGCGGAACACCCCCAGTTCGTCGAGCATCCTCCTGTTCTCCGGCAGCAGCAGGAGGTCGATCTTGCCGGGCAGGGTCTCGGCCTGGATCAGGCCCCGGCGCCGTGCCTCCCCGTGCCACTCGTGCGAATAGGCGTCCCCCTCGAACAGGATCTTGCCCCCCCGTCTCACGGCCTCCTTCACCGCATCCAGGGCCACGTCTACGGGATCCCCGCCCCCCGCACTCCGCGCCTCGATCATCTCGGTAAGCTGCTGCACTCCCCAGGCCCAGATCGAGGCGAACATCGTCACGGGCAGGGCGATGGACTGCGAGGCGCCGGGCGCCCGGAACTCGAACTTGTCCCCCGTGAAGGCGACGGGCGCCGTCCGGTTCCGATCGCTGTCGAAGGGGATGATCGCCGGCAGCTTCGCGAGTCCCAGGTCCATCAGGCCCCTGTCCGGCAAAGAGACGTCCGCCTGATCGAGCCGGGAGAGGAGATCGGTCAGGGCGGACCCCAGGTAGACGCTGATGATGGAGGGGGGCGCCTCGTGCCCGCCCAGGCGGAACAGGTTGCCCGCCGTGGCCGTGGCGGCATGGAGCAAACCGTGGTATTCCGAGATGCCCAGTACGGCCGCGGCCAGGAAGGTCAGGAACACGACGTTGCGCCGGTGGCCGTGGGACGGCTTCAGCAGGTTGACCCCCTCGCTGTCCATCAGGGAGAGGTTGACGTGCTTTCCGCTCCCGTTCATCCCCTGAAAGGGCTTCTCGTGGAAGAGCAGCCTGAGGTCGTGCTGGCGGGCGAGCTTCCGCATCGTCTCCATGAGGATCTGGTTCTGGTCGCAGGCCGTGTTCGCGTCCGAGAAGAGGGGCGCGAACTCGAACTGGCAGCGCGCCACCTCGTTGTGCCGGGTGGCGACGGAGATCCCGAGCCGGGCGAGGTCCCGCTCCACGTCCTCCATGTAGCTCAGGACCCGGGGAGGGATGGCGCCGAGATAATGATGGTCCAGCTTCTGGTCCTTTGCGGGCTGAGCTCCGATCAGGGTTCGGCCGCAGAACCGGATGTCCGGACGCCCCTGCGCGCGCGGGCGGTCCAGGAGAAAAAATTCCTGCTCCGCCCCGACCGTCATGCGAACCCCGCGCACCCCCCTGCGGCCGAAGAGCTTCAGGAGCTTGAGGGAACGGCTCTCCAGGGCGTCGAGCGCCCTCAAAAGGGGCGTCTTGAGGTCGAGAGGCGTGCCGTCGCAGGACAGGAACACCGAGGGTATGCAGAGCGTCCCCCCCTTGGCGCTCTTCACGATGAACGCGGGGCTGCTGATGTCCCAGGCGCTGTAGCCCCGGGCTTCGAAGGTGGAGCGCTTTCCCGCCGAGGGAAAGGAGGAGGCGTCCGGCTCGCCCTGCATCAGGTCCGATCCCCGGAACACCTCGATGGGCGTCCCCTCGGAGCCGGCTACGGTGAAGGCCTGGTGCTTCTCGGCCGTCAGCTCGGTCTGAGGATGGAACCAATGCGCCCAGTGCGTCGCCCCATGCGCCACGGCCCAGTCCCGCATCGCCATCGCCACGATGTCGGCCACCCCGGCATCCAGCTTCTGGCGTCCCTCCATCGCGGCAACGAGCCGCTCGTAGACGTCCTGATTCAACTTCTCCTTCATCACCCTGCGGTCGAAGACCATGGACCCAAAAATCTCCCGTATCGTCGGGTATCTGCGCGCCTCTATCGGGAACACCTCCAGGATAAGCATAAAAAATGACGCAAAAACATCTTGCGATTGTATTATCATAGCATAAACGATCTTAAAATATAAAATAGGAACCATGAACACGTTTTTAAGCGGATAAGACCATTCTCCCTCTTCCCCCGCTCCGCAACTTTACGTATTGCTTTTATCTCTCGGGAATAATATCCTCTCGAAATAAAGTTTTGTTTGTCAAACTTTATTTGGGCGAAAAATTCCGGGGCGGATTGCCCGGGATGCGCCGGCTTCAAAAATCGAGGAGGTTTTTCCATGAAACGCTTCAAAGTGCTGAGGGTCCTGTCGCTTTCCCTGTTCCTGCTCTCCGCCGCCGTCGGCTGGGCCGAGGTCCGGGTCGTCGCCACGACGACGATGCTCGCCGATCTGGCCGGGGTCGTCGGAGGCCCGCACGTTGCGGTGGAGGCCTTGATGGGGCCCGGAATCGATCCGCATCTCTACCAGGCCAGCGCGGGGGATGTGGGCAGGATGCAGAATGCGGACGTCGTCGTCTACAACGGGCTGCACCTCGAGGGCAAGATGGGGGACGTCTTTGCGGCCCTGAACCGGCAGGGCAAGACCGTGGTGTGCATCGCCGACGGCATCGACAAGGCGGACCTTCTGACGGAGGAAGGGGGCATTCCGGACCCGCACATCTGGTTCGACGTGCGGCTCTGGAAGGATGCCGCCTTGGAGCTCGCCCGCGGGCTGGGCGAGGCGGACCCCGAGCGCGCCGGGGATTACAGGGCCAACGCCGAGAACTACAGGAAGGAGCTGGATGCCCTTCAGGATTACATCACGGAAAAAGTGAAGGAGGTTCCCGAGGGGCAGCGCGTTATGGTCACGGCTCACGACGCCTTCAACTACTTCGGCAGGGCCTACGGCTTCGAGGTGCGCGGACTTCAGGGGATCAGCACGGCGGCCGAGGCGGGGACCGCGGACGTCAGGGCCTTGGCGGACTTCATCGTCGAACGCAGGATCAAGGCGGTCTTCGTGGAGTCCTCCGTTCCGCGCAAGACCATCGAGGCCCTCCAGGACGCGGTGAAGGCCAAGGGCTTCGATGTCGGCATCGGCGGAGAGCTCTACTCCGATTCGCTCGGCGGGGCCGGCTCGGGGGCCGAGACCTATATCCTGACGGTCAGGGCGAACGTCGACACCATCACGGGCGCCCTGAAGTAACCTGCATTTCCGGGCATGGCTTGGGACGGGTCGCACCCGTGAGCACGAAGGGAAGGGACATAAAGATGCAGCTGACCGAAGAGGCTCCCTGGGCGCTGGAGGTCGAGGACCTCACGGTCGCCTACGATATCGAACCGGTGCTCTGGGACGTGGACCTCGGCATTCCCAGGGGCAGCCTGACCGCGGTCATCGGCCCCAACGGCGCGGGCAAGAGCACCCTGATCAAGGCCGTGCTGAATCTGGTGCGCTGCGTCGCGGGCGAGGTGCGCATTCATGCCGAACGGGTCGCCTACGTGCCACAGAGCGGCAGCGTGGACTGGGATTTTCCCGCGACGGTCCGGGACGTGGTCCTGATGGGGCGCTACGGGCACTTGGGATGGTTCCGGCGGCCTGGAGCGGCGGACCGGCGAATTGCGATGGAGACCCTGTCCCAGGTGGGGATGGCCGATTTCGCGGATCGGCAGATCAGCCAGCTCTCCGGAGGGCAGCAGCAGCGCGTCTTTCTGGCCCGGGCCCTGGCTCAGGAGGCGGACCTCTACCTGATGGACGAGCCCTTCAAGGGCGTGGACGCGCGAACGGAGCGGATCATCGTCGATCTGCTCAAGCTCCTGAAGGGCAAGGGGAAGACCGTCGTCGTGGTGCACCACGACCTCCATACGGTCCGAAGCTACTTCGATCGTGCGGTGCTGCTCAATCTGCGCCTCATCGCAGCGGGGCCGACCGACGAGGTCTTCACGGAGGAGAACATAAGGCGCACCTACCGCAGCACGGAGACGCTTTTGGGGGAGAACGCGTGATGAGCGCGCTCTCCCTGTTTCATGACTACACCTTTCAGGTGGTCGCCCTGGGGGCCGCCCTGCTGGGCATGACCAGCGGGCTGATCGGCAGCTTTGCGGTGCTGCGCCGCGAGAGCCTGCTGGGGGACGTCGTGTCCCACGCGGCGTTGCCGGGCATCGCAGCCGTTTTTCTGATGACCGGGACGAAGGATACCGTGTGGCTGCTGGTCGGAGCCCTGTGCTCGGGACTGGCGGCCACCGGTTTCATCCTCGGCGTCGTGCGCTACTCCCGCATCCGGTTCGACACTGCGCTGGCCCTTGGGATGTCGGTGTTCTTCGGGCTGGGGCTGGTTCTGCTCACCTACGTGCAGAAGATCCCGAACTCGAACCAGGCGGGCCTCCAGCGCTTCATCTTCGGCCAGGCCGCCATCCTCCTGAAGGGCGACATCCTCGTCATTGCGGTCACGGGGGCCGTGCTGCTGGCCCTCACGCTCCTGTTCTGGAAGGAGCTCAAGCTGCTGAGCTTCGATCCGGAGTTCGCGAGGAGCCTCGGGCTTCCCACCCGCGCCCTGAACGTCCTCCTGTCCGCGATGACCGTCGCGGCCATCATCGCGGGCCTCCAGACCGTCGGGGTCATTTTGATGAGCGCGATGCTGGTGGCCCCGGCCGTCGCCGCCCGGCAGTGGACGAATCGGCTGGGGGTCATGGTGGGGCTGGCTTCCCTCTTCGGCGCCGTATCGGGCGTGGCGGGGACTCTGGCCAGCTCCGCGGCGGCGAAGCTTCCCGCCGGCCCCGCCATCGTCGTGGCCGCGGACGTGATCGTGCTCGTCAGCCTGGCCTTCGGCAGGGCCAGGGAAAGCCGGGGGCGGAGAGGGAGGGCGGCGGACCGTGTCTCCCGCGCTTGAGATCCAGCTGATCGCGGTCCTCGTCGCCGTCGCCTGTGCGCTGCCGGGCTGCTTTCTCGTGCTGCGCCGGATGTCCATGATGTCCGACGCCATCACCCATACCCTGCTGCTGGGGATCGTCCTCGCGTTCCTGGCCACGCACAGCCTGACCTCCCCGTTCCTGATCGTGGGGGCCGCGTCGGTCGGCCTGCTTACGGTCTGGATGGCGGAGGCGCTTCAGCACTCGCGCCGCGTCTCCGAGGATTCCGCCATCGGCCTGACCTTCCCGCTGCTCTTCAGCATCGCGATCGTCCTCATCACACGCTATGCGGATTCCGTCCATCTGGATGCGGACGCCGTGCTGCTGGGGGAGCTGGCCTTCGCCCCATTCGACCGCATGATCGTGGGCGGCGCCGACATCGGCCCCAGGGCGGCCTGGTCGATGGGCTGCGTGCTGCTGCTCAACCTCGCCGCCCTTTCCCTGTTCTTCAAGGAGTTGAAGCTGACGACGTTCGATCCCGTCCTGGCGGCTCTGATGGGCTTCGCCCCCGTGTGGCTGCACTACGGCCTGATGGCGGCGGTGTCGATCACCGCCGTGGCGGCCTTTCAGGCCGTGGGATCCATCCTGGTGGTCGCATTCATGATCGGGCCTCCGGCGAGCGCCTACCTGCTGACCGACGACCTGAGGCGCATGGTCGTCCTGAGCGCCCTCATCGGGGGGCTGAACGCCGTGGCGGGGTATTGGATGGCCGCATGGCTGGACGTCTCCATCGCGGGCAGCATCGCCGTGATGACGGGGCTCTCGTTTCTCGGCGTCTTCATCCTGTCGCCGAGCCGGGGGCTGCTGAGCGTCGTGCGGCGGCGGGCCCGGCAAAGGATGGAGTACCGGGAGCGCATCGTCCTGATCCACCTGCACCACCACGAGGGCAGCGGGACCGAGGCCCAGGAATCGGGCATCGACTCCATTCATCGGCACCTCGGCTGGCCGAGGCCCCTCGCCGAGGCCGTGCTGCGGCGCCTCGAAGAGAGGGGGCGCATCCGCATCGAGGGCGGGGTGGCCAAGCCCGCCGATGCCGATCGGCCGGAGGGAGGGGAATAGGGGGCGGGCTCCCGCCGTCCCGAGGCCAGGCTGGCCCGGGGCGAGGAAATGTGGGGCCGCCGGGCAAAATTTCCACGTTTTGGGGGCGTTTCTCGAGCGGAAAGCTCGAGATGAATATATTATTTACGGGAACGGCGGCCCCGTGATGCCGACGCAACGCTCCCGCGCGGCTGAAGAAAAAGGCGCTGCCTCCCGTCGCAGCCTTACTCCGTGAGGGCTCCGGGGCTCAGGCACGCCCGCTCTTCATGAGAGGGCTCTCCTCTTTGTTGTTTTTTGTCCATAATTCGAGGTCGCTTTTTTCGTATCTTGTTTACAATGATTTTCCTTTCATCCTTCCCTATACTTTTCTCAAAAGGAAACGGCGCACCCCCTCGGGGTTGTCGCTCTGGCGGCCCCGTCGTGAAGGAACGGGGCCGTTTTGCAGCGGGGGGCCGCTTCCGGCTTTCTCGGAAAAAATCAAGCTAAGGCGGTGTTTTGCAATGGGTTATCCGAAGGGCAACCTGACGACGCGGGCAGTGGTGAAACCTGGTCTTTACACGGTGATTCCCCCGGAGGGGCGGGTGAAGAACGTCCTTCCCTTCTTCGAGGGCTTTTCGACCACCATTCTGGCCTCTCCGAAGTACGGGGCCAGCTTCGTGTTCTACATCTCGACCGTCGAGCCGGGCGCGAAGACCACGAAGACCTGGTGCGCCGAGGAGGGGATCGAGACCTTCGTCTACTTCATGGATGGCGAGGGCGAGCTGACGGTCCGGATCGGCGGAGAGGAAAAGGCGCTGAAGCAGGGCGGCTACGCCTACTCGCCCGCCGGGGTCGGGATGGACTTCCTCAACAAATCCAACGGGACGATGCGGATTCTCTTCTACAAACAGCGCTACACGCCCATCGAAGGGCATTCCGCGCGCACCGTCTGGGGCAACGTCCACGACATCCCGGAGCGCATCTACGAGGACATGGCCAACGTCTTCCTGCAGGACCTGCTGCCCACGGACCTCGGGTTCGACATGAACTTCCACATTCTGAGCTTCGAGCCGGCCGGGTGCCACCCCTTCATCGAGACCCATGTCCAGGAGCACGGGGCCTACATGCTCTCGGGGCAGGGCGTCTACATTCTGGGCGACGACTACGTCCAGGTGCAGAAGGAGGACTTCGTCTGGTTCGGCCCCTTCACGCAGCAGGCCGTCTACGCCACGGGGCGCGAGCGCCTGAGCTACATCTATTCCAAGGATTTCAACCGGGACGCCGAGATCTAGTCTCGCGGGATCCCGAAGAACCGAAAGGAGAAATCGTTTCATGGCTTTGCCGAAGAGCTTCACCCCGTTTCAGATCAAGGACAAACTGGCCGAGACGGGGCTCAGGGGAAAGAATTTCGAGTTTTTGACGGATTATACGCGCCAGCAGCTCCAGAGCCTCTTCGAGGCCGGCGAGATGCTGGAGCCCTATTGGCGGTCCAAGCTGAACCTGATGGAGGGCAAGGTGCTGGCGACGCTCTTCTTTCAGCCGAGCACCCGCACGCGCTTCAGCACGGAGGTCGCCATGCTGCGCCTCGGCGGCAGCGTACTCTCGGAGTCGAATCCCACCACCAGTTCCTCCACCGCGAAGGGCGAATCGCTCTCGGACTATCTCCGTACCGTGTCGGTCTACGCGGACATCATCGCCCTCCGGCACCCCAACGATGCGGAGGTCTTCCCCGCGCTCTCCGGTGCGCGCGTCCCCGTGATCAGCGGGGGCTGGGGCAACGTCACGCACCCCACCCAGGGCCTGCTCGACGTCTACACCATCTACCGGGCGCTGGGCCGTTTCGAGGGCGTGAAGGTCATGATCGCCTCCTCGGACCTGTCCAGGGCGCGCAGCGGTCACTCCTTCGCCCTGGGGCTGGCCACCATGGGGGCGGAGCTGGTGTACGTCGGGACGAGCGTCAACCCCATCCCGCAGGTCATCATGGACAAGATCAAGGCGACGGGGGCCAAGGTCACGGTGCACAACGACCTGAGCAACGAGGAGTACATGGAGTGCATGGCTGATGTCGACGCCTGCTACCTTCCGGGATGCAGCGTGCCCAAGGACGACCCTGCGGCGCGCGCGGCCTTCCTGGACACGATCAAGCCGTTCTACATCACCCTCGACGGCCTCAGGAAGATCAAGGAGAAGACCGGCAAGGTCGTAGGCATCATGCATTCTCTGCCTCGCAACGACGTGGAGTTCGACTACGCGATCGACGACAGCGAGTTCCAGCTCTATTTCCGCCAGATGGCCTTCAGCGTTCCCATCCGCATGGCGCTGATCGCCGGAATGGTCGGTGTGGACTGACAAAAGGCTTATCAATATAAAGACGAGGAGGTCCTAAGGGGACTGCCTCGTCTTTTTCTTCCGCTTTTGAGGGCACCGAAAGTACGGCGTTCCAAAGGCAGTCTCCAGGGAGCGTCTTGTCCCCGATCCCGAAACGAGGTGAAAACAACATGAAGGAAATGCCTCTCAACAGAAAAACGCGTTTTGCCGAGCCCCATATTTTTGCCATCCTCTTCTTCTTTATCGTTCTGATGGCTCTCTGTACCCGCATCGTTCCCGCAGGCCTCTACAACCGCGTCCCTATCGAAGTGGAAGGCTCCACACGCATGATGGTGGACCCCTCCTCCTATCGTCGGGTGGAGAACACCCCGGTGGACCTGTTGGGCATCTTCATGTCCATTCCCCGGGGGTTCACGGAGGCTGCGGCCGTAATCGCCGTGACCTTCTGTGTGGGGGGAGCGTTCGGCGTCGTCAAGCGTACCGGAGCCATTTCCATCGGAGTCGCAGCGCTGGCACGACGGATGTCCAAGCGAGGCATCCTGGTCATCCCCGTTTTGATGGTGGTCTTTTCCGCCATAGCGGCCTTTATAGGAACCCAGGAACTTTCGCTGATCTACGTGCCCATCATCCTGCCTTTGATGCTGGCGCTTGGGTTCGATTCCATTACAGCCGCCGCTACAGCGCTTTGCGCTACGACGGCCGGCTTCACCGGAGCGATCACCAACCCGTTCACGGTCGGCCTGGCCCAAAAGATCTCCGACATACCGCTCTACTCCGGATCCAGCTACCGCTTCCTTGTGCTCGTTGTTCTGACCTTTTCCACGGTCCTCTACGTCATGCGCTACGCGGGGAAGGTCCGAAAGGATCCCTCAAAAAGCCTCGTACGCGAGGTCGACGAGCGCTGGCGGGCGCAATTTGCCGCCGAGGGGGAGACGACACGTACCAAGGCAACGACGCGCGAGATGCTGGCGGGGGTCTCAGCCGTATTGATGTTTGCCTGGATGATCTGGGGCGTCCTGGCCTGGAAATGGGAGATGATCCACATGGCCGGGATGCTGCTGGCCATCGGACTGGTCTCCGGGGTACTCGGAGGCCTGAATCCCAATGCCATCTGCCGCGCCTTCGAGGAAGGGTTCGGAGAGGTCCTGCTGGGAGCCATGATCATGGGAGTGGCGCGCGGCGTGGCCGTGGTGATGACCCAGGGGCAGATCATCGACACCGTGATCCACTATATGGCGCAGATGATCCAGAACATCCCGCCGGCAGTGAATGCCGTGGGGATGTTCCTGGCTCAGACGGGGTTCAACTTCCTGGTGTCCTCGGGCAGCGGTCAGGCCGTCATCACAATGCCCATCATGGCGCCCTTGTCGGATTTGGTGGGCGTCACCAGACAGGTCGCCATCCTGGCCTTTCAGCTTGGGGATGGATTGTCGAACATCATCTTCCCGACTTCCGGCTACTTCATGGCCGTTCTGGCTCTGGCCAAGGTCCCTTGGGACCGCTGGTTGCGCTTCATGCTGCCGCTGTTTTTCATCCAAGCCTTACTGGGCAGCGGATTTTTGGTGGTGGCGCAGATGATCGGCTGGCAGTGACGATGTTCGAGGACCTCAGTTTTTTGCGTACCTCACACCTATAACCTACCAAGGGAGAATCGATTGATGACAGAAACCAGCGCCACCCCAAAAAAGTTCAAAATTTCCCTGACGCACAGCATCCTTCTGGCCACCGTGCTGGGCATGGTGACGGGATACATCGTCGGGCCGAGCATCGCGCCGATCAAGATCTTCGGCGACATCTTCCTGCGTCTGATCCAGATGTCCGTGCCTCTGATCATCCTCGGCGCGGTCCTGGAGGCCGTGGGACAGATCAACCCCAAGGAGCTCGGCAAGCTGGGCTTCAAGATGTTTGCGTGGTTCGGCATCTCCACGGTCCTGGCTGCCGTCGTCGGACTCGGACTGGCCTTTGCGATCCAGCCCGGCGTCGGGCTCCCGCCCATGGAGACGGCGAATCCGGTCCAGCCTCCGACTCAGACGATAACGCAGGTCATCCTCAACTTCTTCCCCGTCAACATCGTCGACTCCATGGCCAAGGGCTCCATGATCCAGGTCATCGTCTTCGCGATCGTGCTGGGGGTGGCGGTCAGCCTGAACGTCAGGGACGACGGAGACCGCTCCCTGCTGAACGGGCTGCGCGTCTTCAACAGGTCCCTCCTGACCATGATCAAGGTGATCATGAGGACCGCGCCCCTGGGCGTCTTCTCGCTCATGGCCTGGGTCTCGGGGTCCCTGGGCTTCGACATCATCCTTCCGCTGGCCAAGTACCTTGGCGGCATCGCGCTCGGCGTCGTCCTCATCATGGTGGTCATGATCGCCGTCACCGCGGTCTACGTGGGGGTCAATCCCTTCAAGCTGGCCGCCAAGCTCAGCGAGATGACCCTGGTCGCCGCGACGACCACGTCCTCCGCCATATCCCTGCCCGTCAAGATGCAGGACTCGGAGAACAAGCTGGGCGTCAGCAAGAAGATCTCGAACCTCGTCAACCCCCTGGGCATGGTGCTCAACAGCGCGGGACAGGCCCTGTTCCTGTCCATGGGCAGCATCATGATCGCCCAGTTCTTCCACATCGACATGCCCCTCAGCAGGGCCATTCAGGTCGTCGCCATCTCCACCCTGGCCTGCATGGGTACCCTGGCGGTTCCGGGCGGGGCCCTGATCATCCTGGCGAGCCTCATGCCGACCCTGGGGCTTCCTGCGGAGGGCATCGCCATCCTGGCGAGCGTGGACTGGTTCCGGGGCATGATCACGACGATCCCGAACGTCGACTGCGACGCGCTGATCGCCCTGATCATCGCGAAGGGCGAGGGCGAGTTCAACCGGGACATCTTCGACGGCAAGGTCGATCCCACGCGGACCGCGGCATGACCGCAGCGTCGGGATCCTGAGAGGGTATCGCTATGAAGATTCTGGCCATCAACTCGAATATGAACCGTGCGATCACGGACAAGATCCGCGACGTCGCCCGGGGGTTGGCAAGCCCGGGGACGACGGTGGATGCGGTGTGCGCGGAGTGGGGCGTGCCCGCGATCGAGGGCAGCTACGACGCGGCCTTTGCCGCGCTGGCGACGGTCGAGCTGGTCAAGCGCCACGAGAGGGACTACGACGCCTTCATCGTCGTCTGCTATTCCGACCCCGGCCTCTATGCCGCCCGGGAGCTGACGAACAAGCCGGTCTACGGCATCGCCCAGTCCTCCATGCTGGCGGCATGCACCTTCGGGCACCGGTTCAGCATCCTCTCCCCCCTGGACCGTTTCAGGCCGGTGCTCGAAAGCCTGGTGCGGTTCTACGGACTGGAGGCCCTGTGCGCCTCGGTCCGGACCGTCAATATGGACGTGAGGCAGTCCTTTGACGACCTGAAGGCCGCCAATACGGCCTTCGCCCTCGAGGCGCGCCGGGCCGTGGAGGAGGACGGCGCCGAGGTGATCTGTCTGGGTGGGGCCGTCTTCGCCGGCCGCGACCGCGCGATCGGCGAGGAGGCGGGCGGCGTGGTCTGCATCGACGGGCTGTCCGCGGCCCTCAAACAGGCGGAGGCCTATCACGCCCTCGGGTACACGAGCAGCAAGGTGGGGCTTTTCGAGACCCCGCGCGCCAAGGTGCGCACGCTGCCCGGCGGCGTGGAGATTTAGGGAATCGCTTGGGGCTCGGGGATCAACCTCTTGAGCCCCAAGAACTGCAAACGTCCGGCAAGGGCATCCGGAACAGCTTTGACGACGCCGGGGGCAAGGTCGATTCCCCAAGTATCCGCGGCATGCCCGCGGCACCGGAACGAAGAGGTGTATCGAAATGAAATTGCTGGTGATCAACTCCAACATGAACCGAGACATCACGGACAAAATCCGCGACGTCTCCCGCAGCCTGGTGAACCCCGGAACGACGGTGGACGTGATCTGTGCGGAGTGGGGCGTGCCGGTGATCGAGGGCAACTACGACGCGGCCTTCGGCGCATTGGCGACGGTCGAGCTGGTCAAGCGCCATGAAGAGGACTACGACGCCTTTGTCATCGCCTGCTACTGCGACCCCGGCCTCTATGCCGCCCGCGAGCTGACGGACAAGCCGGTCTACGGCATCGCCCAGTCCTCCATGCTGGCGGCATGCACCTTCGGGCATCGCTTCAGCATCCTCTCCCCCCTGAACCGCTTCAAGCCCGTGATCGAGAGCCTGGTTCGCTATTACGGGCTGGAGGCCCTGTGCGCCTCGGTCCGAACGGTCAACACGATGGATGTCAAGCAGTCCTTCGACAACCTCAAGGAGGCCAACAGGGTCTTCGCCCTCGAGGCGCGCCGGGCCGTGGAGGAGGACGGAGCCGAGGTGATCTGCCTTGGCGGGGCCTCCTTCTCCGGCCGGGATCGTGCGATCGGCGAGGAGGCGGGCGGCGTGGTCTGCATCGACGGGCTGTCCGCCGCTCTCAAGCAGGCGGAGGCCTATCACAGCCTCGGCTACACGAGCAGCAAGGTGGGGCTCTTCGAGGCTCCGCGCGCCAAGGTGCGGACGCTGCCGGGCGGAGTGGAGATTTAGGGCGTCTCGGAGGGATTCGTGGAGCGATGGAAATGAACTGCGATCTGCTGGTCAAAAATGGTCGGGTCGTGACCGCCGAGGGGGTCGATGCGGCGGACGTCGTCGTGAAGGATGGGCGGGTGGCCGCACTGCTCTCTCCAGGCGCTCGGGAGGATGTCCGCGCCGACCGGGTTCTCGATGCGGCGGGCAAGCTCGTCCTGCCGGGGGCGATCGACGTCCATGCGCACCTCAACGATCCGGGGTTCACCTGGCGCGAGGATTTTGCCCATGGGACCGCTGCGGCGGCGGCCGGCGGCGTGACCACGGTGGTGGACATGCCGCTGCAGAACGAGCCCGCCCTGACCAACGCCGAGATCTTCGCCCGCAAGCACGAGGCCGTTCGGGAGAAGGCCCTTGTGGATTATGCGTTCTGGGGCGGTCTGACGGGCGACAACCTCGACCGGATGCACGAGCTCCACGAGGCGGGCGTCACCTCCTTCAAGGTCTTTCTGGGCCCCGTGTCCCCGGATTACCGGACGCTCGATCTGGGGGTCGTCCGCGAGGCCCTGGAGATCGCCGCATCGTTCGGCGGCTTGCTGGGCTTTCACGCCGAGGACTACTCCATCATCCGGCACGAGGAGGACCGCGCGATTCGTGCCGGAAGGACCGGGCGCCCGGACTTCCTGCGATCCCGTCCGGTCGATGCCGAGCGCATCGCCACCGCGGGGGTCATCGAGCTGGCTCGCGCGACGGGCGCGCGGGTCCACATCTGCCACGTCAGCCATCCCGAGGTGGCGGAGCTGATCCGTCGGGCCCGGGCCGAGGGGCTGTCCGTGACGGGCGAGACCTGCACGCACTACCTCGTCTTCGGGGAGGACGACGTCCTGGAGCGCGGGATGCTCTTCAAGTGCGCCCCTCCGCTGCGGGATTCGGCGGCTCGGGAGGGGCTCTGGGACTATGTCGTCGACGGAACCCTGGCCTGCGTGGCCTCCGACCATTCGCCCTGCGCCCCGCAGGAGAAGGACGAATCGGAGGGAGCGTTCAAGGCCTGGGGCGGGATCAGCGGCATCCAGAGTTTGATGGCGGTCTTCTTCGACCGTGCCGTACACCGCCGCGGCCTGTCCCCTTCGCTCGTTGCCGCCCGTCTCTCCGAGGGGCCGGCGCGGATCTTCGGCCTCTGGGGGCGCAAGGGGACGATCCGGGTGGGCTCGGACGCGGACCTGGTGATTCTGGACCCGAACCGGGGGTGGAGGATTACCGAGGAATCCCTTCAATACCTCAACCGCATCTCGGCGTTCGTCGGGCTGGAGGGCAAGGGGGTGCCCGAGACCACCATCGTGCGCGGCCGGGTCGTCTGGAGCGACGGCGCCGTTCGTGCGCCGTTCGGGTGCGGGCAGTTGGTGAGACGTCGGGGCGCCTGAACGCTCCAAAGAGCGCCCTTCGCCTTTGAGGGAACAAAGCAGTGCGCGTGCGGGCGGGGGACGGGGATTCCCCTCCTCCGCCGGGCGGAGAATGGGGTCGACCCCCGGCCGCCGTGGAGTCTGGATTGGGACGTCTTGTCCCGCGAGAGGAGCGTGTTTTTGTAATGGGTAAGTTCTGTGTTGGGTCTCGTAAGGTCCTCGCGTCGCTTCTGGTTGTCCTGCTTTCCCTGTCGCTCTGCGGAGCCGCGCTGGCGGCGGAGAAGGAACTGAAGATCGGAGTGCTTGGCGTCATGAGCGGCCCGGCGGCCTCCTGGGGGCTGGTCAATCGCTACTGCGCCGAGGCGTCCGCCAAGATGATCAACGACAAGGGCGGATTCCAGATCGGGGAGGACACCTACAAGATCAAGATCGTCGCGGTCGACGACCGCAACGATCCCAAGGTCTCCGTGTCCGGCGCCGAGCGGCTCATTTACGAGGAGGGGATCCGCTACATCATCGGTCCCAACATCGACCCCACCTCCATGGCCATCGTCCCCGTGATCGAGAAGGGCAAGGCCATCAGCATCCCCTACGCCTTCTCCAAGAAGCTCTACACCGCCCCGGCCAGCAACTCGATCCTGGGCATGATCGCCTCCTACCAGGCCGGGCCCGTCATCTACTCCTATCTGATGAAGGAGAAGGGCATCAAGACCATCGCGTTCGTCGCGCGCAACGACTCCGAGTCCCTCAACCAGAGGGAGGAGGGCGTCGAGGCCGCCAAGAAACTGGGGCTGGAGATCGTCGCGGATAAGGACACCTACGAGCCCGGCACCACGGACTTCTTCCCCGTCATGTCGAGCGTCGTCGGCAAGAAGCCCGACCTGCTGGTGCTCTCCGGAGCCGCTCCCGCGGACACGCCCCTTCTGATCAAGACGGCGCGCGAGCTCGGGTTCGAGGGGATCCTCAGCACGGAGACCGCCCAGGACGCGAAGGTGATCGCGGAACTGGCCGGCGATGCGGCCAACGGATTCATCTCCGTGGGCGGCGCGAGCACCCCCGAGATCCGCAGCGACTACATGGAGGAGTTCATCAAGGAGTACGAGAAGGTCGCCGGCGAGTGGAACGACGAGGCGGGGACGAAGGTCTACGCGCTCGAGATCATCCTGAACACCCTCAAGCAGGCCGGTCCCGAGGCCATCGACGACGTGGAGAAGTTCAAGGCCGCCATGGAGACCTTCACGATGCCCAACCCCTACCTGAAGGACAACAGGCCCCTGCACTACATCGGCACGCCCTACTTCGGCCAGAAGCGCCAGATCTCCATCCCCATGGTCGTCACCGTCTTCGAGGGCGGGGACTTCAAGACCCTCTTCGTCGGCAGCGCGGAGTAGTGTCGGCCCTCTGAGAGAACGGTCGCGTGTCTTAGCCCGCCCTGCCCGCATACGACTTGGGGAACGGGATAGGGCTGTTTTCCGAGGCGAAGGTGTTTTTTGATTTTTTCTTTCGCCGGTTTGGGAGGCTTCGGGGCGCGCTTTCGAAGTGCGCCTCGAAGCTTGTCGAGATATCTTGGTGTCGGACGGCGTTCTCCCCTGGCAGAGGACGTTTCCGGCGGAACGATCCGGGGCCTCGCCGTCCCGGTAGGAGGGATTGTCTTTGGGACAAGTATTGTTTAACGGACTGTACACAGGGGCTCAGTACGCGTTGATCGCCCTGGGGCTGACGCTGATCTTCGCCCTGATGAACGTCCTCAACTTCGCTCACGGACAGCTTTATGTCCTGGGCGGATTCGTCACCTATTACATCTACGGCGGCATGAAGCTGCCGTTCTTCGTCGCCCTGATCGCGTCCGCACTGACCCTGGCCGCGGTGGGCTGTCTTTTCGAGCTTTTCTTCTTCCGTCCCGTTCTTCGTCGCAGCGCCCGCGAGGAGAGCTCGATGCTTCTCTCCGCCGGAACGGCCATGATGGTGGAGAGCCTCGTCCTCATCTTCTTCGGGGAGAAGCACCGCGGGGTCCCCGCCGTCATCGGCGGGGTCTTCAACGTAGGCGGCGTCTTCATCCCCAAGGGAAGGCTTCTCGTGATCGGCCTCTCCTGCCTGTTCATCGCAGTATTCATCCTTTTCATGCGCTACACCCGTCCCGGCCGGGCCCTGAGGGCCATGGCTCAGGACGCCGAGACCGCCCGCCTGATGGGAGTCAACGTGGGACGCTACGCCATCCTGGGTTGGGCCCTCGCGGCGATGCTGGCCGGCCTGGCGGGCGCGATGCTGGTGCCCATCTCGGGGGTCAACGCGGGGCTGGGGCAGTGGATCTCCGTCAAGGCCTTCATCATGGTCATGATCGGCGGGGCCGGAGCCATCTCGGGGGCCATACTCGGCGGGCTCACTCTAGGTATGCTCGAGTCCTGGGGCTACTACTTCTTCCCCGGCGGAGAGACGTACCTGATCATCTTCGCGGCACTGATCGTCTTCCTTGCCCTGCGTCCGAACGGCCTGATGGGCAAGGCCGTCAGCTAGGGAGGGCGAACTCATGAAACCGAAAAAAATCGCGCTGCTCGCGCTGTTTTTGTTGATCTATCTCGTGGGGATCCCCCTCGTCCTCAAAGGGAAACCCTATTTTCTCGGGGTCCTGACCACCGCGTCCGTCCTGAGCGTGATCAGCGCCGGCGTCTGGCTGATCTTCTACATCGGCCGCATCAACATCGGTCAGGGAGCCTTCACCCTGGTGGGGGGCTATACCTCCGCCATCCTGGTCTCCCGGCTGGGTTGCTCCTTCTGGACCTCCCTGGTGGGCGCCGTCGTCGTGACGGTGTTGCTCAGCATCCTGATCGGGATGCCCCTGCTGCGCCTGAAGGGCGTCTATTTCTCGATGATCACCCTGAGCCTGACGGAGACGGCGCGTTTGGCGGCCCAGAGCTTTCCCTCGATCACCAACGGGGCCAAGGGCATCCTCAACCTGCCTCTGCCCGGGGCGCTGAAGATCGGCGGGCTGACCCTCGTGCCCGATTTCGCGACGGTGGACAAGCACCTGGCCTTCTACTACCTCGGTGCGCTCCTCCTCATCGTGGGGTTCGCCGTGCTCTACAGGATCGTCAACAGCCGCCTGGGCTGGCTCTTCCGATCCCTGCAGCAGAACGAGGACCTGGCCTCCTCCTTCGGGGTCGACGTCCCCAGGCTGCGCGTGATCGCTCTGGCGATCTGCGCCGCGTTCGCCGGGGTCGGCGGCGCGTTCTTCGTCGCCATGCAGCAGTCCGTCTATCCTGCGTCCTTCACCGTTCAGGACTCCACCTACTTTCTGCTCTACTGCTTCCTCGGCGGCCTGGGCAGCGTCTGGGGGGCGCTCGTCGGGACGTTCGTGCTCTTCATCAGCTTCGAGATGCTCCAGGGGCTCAACCAGTATCAGCCCCTCATCTACTCCCTGATCATGATCGGCATGATGCTCTGGCTGCCCAACGGGCTTCTGAGCCTCAAACTGCCCTGGGGGCGCAACCATTTCGTCTGCGCGGATGACTCTGCCCCGGAAGAAAGGGAGGTGGAGAGATGAGCGCTCCGCTCATGGAGGTCAGGAATCTGACCAAGCGCTTCGGGGGACTGGCGGCCGTGAACGACGTCTCCTTCTCGGTCACGGAGGGGGAGATCCTGAGCGTCATCGGCCCCAACGGGGCGGGAAAGAGCACGCTCTTCAAGCTGATCTCGTCCTTCCTCTCCGTCAGCTCCGGCAAGGTCGTCTATCGGGGGGAGGACATCACCTCGATGTCGCCCCATCTGGTCGCCCGCAAGGGAATCGTCCGGACCTTCCAGGAGACGACGATCTTCCGCAACATGACGGCCATCGACAACGTCGTGGTGGCCCACCACCTGCAGAGCACGGCATCCCTGCCCGGCTTCTTCCTCGGGACTCCGGCGGCGCGGAGCGACGAGGCCCGTTTCCGGGAGAGCGCCGCGGAGATCCTCGACTACCTGGGGCTCGGGGATGTGAAGGAGATGCTGGCCTCCACGCTGCCGCACGGCTACCTCCGCGCCCTGGGCATCGCCATCGGGATGGCGGCCCGACCGAAACTGCTGCTTCTGGACGAACCCTTCGCCGGCATGAACTCCGACGAGACGGAGCACGCGATGCAGATGGTGCGCGGCATTCGCGACCGGGGCGTCACGGTGCTGCTGGTGGAGCACGACATGCCCGCCGTCATGAGCATCAGCGACCGGATCGTGGTGCTGAACTTCGGCAAGAAGATCGCGGAGGGCGTCCCTGCCGCGATACAATCGGACGAGGCGGTTATCGAGGCCTACCTTGGCCGTGAGGATGAGGAGGTGGGGTTCTGATGCTGGAAGCCAAGAATATGAACATCACCTACGACTGCGTTCGGGCGCTTCGCGGCGTCTCCGTCTCGTTGAAGAGCGGGGAGATCGTGACGCTCATAGGGGCGAACGGGGCGGGCAAGACCTCGGTGCTCCGCGCGATCACGGGGCTTCGCCGTCTGGACTCCGGCGAGATCACCTTCGAGGGCGAACGGATCGACCGCCTCTCGGTGGAGGAGATCGTGGAGCGGGGGATCACCATGGTCCCGGAGGGGCGTCACGTCTTTCCGCTGATGACGGTCAAGGACAACCTGCTGATGGGGGCCTTCCTGCGCCGCAAGCGTGCGGAGATCGAGGAGTCCCTGGAACAGGTTTTCGCCCGTTTCCCCCGGCTCAAGGAAAGGATCGGCCAGATTGCGGGGACCATGAGCGGCGGCGAACAGCAGATGCTCGTCATCGGCCGCGGGCTGATGGCGCGTCCCAAGCTCCTGCTGCTGGACGAGCCGTCGCTGGGGGTGGCGCCCATCTTCGTTCAGGAGATCGCCCGAGCCATCGTCCAGATCAACCGAGAGGACAAGGTCGGCATCATCCTGGTGGAGCAGAACTCCCGCATGGCCCTTAAGATCTCCCACCGTGCCTACGTGATGGTGACGGGACGGGTCGCCCTGGAGGGCGATTCGGCGGCCCTGCGCGACGACGAGCGGGTGCGCAAGGCCTACCTGGGCGGAGAGGTCGATGGCTCCACATCGTCCTCAAACAACTGACCATGAACACAAGCCTTTTTTCCTGTACGATCACGAACGGCCTCGTCGCGACCCCCTCGGGGGTCGTCGAGGCCGATATCGGAATAGCCGACGGTAAAATCGCGGCCCTGGCCGCCAGAGGAATGCTCGGCGGGGGGGAGCGCGTCCTCGACGCGGCGGGCAAGCTGGTTCTGCCGGCTGTGGTCGACGCACACGTCCACTTCAACGACCCGGGGCTCCCCGAACGCGAGGACATGGCGACGGGCACCGCCGCGGCTGCGGCCGGCGGGGTCGGTACGGTCGTCGACATGCCGCTCTCCGGCGCTCCGGCCGTGACCTCGGTGGAGACTCTGGAGCTCAAGAAACGCGCCGCCGCGGAGCGCGCGGTGGTGGACTACGCCCTGTGGGGCGGTCTGGTGGACGACAACGTCTCTGAGCTGCGCGCGATGCGTGATGCCGGGGCGATCGCCTTCAAGGCGTTCACCTGTTTTGCGGGCAACGATTTCCCCTACGCCCGGCCGGAGGTCCTCTACCGGGGCCTGATCGAGGCGAAACGGAGCGATCTTCTGGTGGGCGTTCACTGCGAGGACGAGGGCCTGACCTCGTCCCTGGAGCGGAGAGCCCGGGAGGAAGGGCGCAGCGGCGCACGCGACTTTCTGGACGCCCACGCGCCCGTCACCGAGCTTCTGGCCGTCGACGCGCTGCTCGAGATGGCCCGCTCCACGGGGGCTCGGGTGCACATCTGTCACGCCACCCTGCCGGAGGTCATCGACCGGGCCTCCCGGGCCCGGGGGGAAGCACGGGTCACGGTGGAGACCTGTCCCCACTACCTGATCTTCTCCGACGCCGATCTGGATCGCCTGAAGGGCGTCCTGAAGTGCACGCCCCCCGTGCGGAGCCGCGAGAGCATCGAGGGCCTCTGGGAGCGCGTCCTGAACGGTTCGGTGGACGTGATCTCCTCGGACCACTCGCCCTCGACGGCGGCGCAGAAGAACCCCGCGAGCGGCAGCTTCTGGGACATGTGGGGTGGGGTGCAGGGCGTTCAGACGATGCTTCCGGCGCTCTTCACCCATGGCGTGAAGCGTCGGGGCATGAGCGTGGAGGCCCTGGTGCGTCTGGTCTGCGAGAACCCCGCGCGCCTGATGGGCCTCTATCCCCGAAAAGGGGCCGTCCGCATCGGCAGCGACGCGGATCTCACGATCCTGGATCCGGATGCGCGGTGGACGCTGGCCCCCGAGATGCTGCTTCACAAGAACAAGCACAGCCCCTACATTGGGATGGAGTTCGAGGGGCGCGTCACGGCGACGCTGGTGCGTGGTGCGGTCGTCTTCGACGGGGAGAAGATAACGGCGTCACCGGGGACGGGGCGGCTTTTGAGCTGAGCCCCGTCCGGGGGCACAGCGATGGAACGGGAGAGTCGGAATTTGATGACTTTGGATGGGACCAGGAAGCACGCGGACCTCGTCCTGAGACGGGGTACCGTGATCGCGATGGACCCGAAGCGGCGCATTCTGGAGAACGCATCCGTGGCCGTGGAGGGAACGCGGATCGCGGCCGTGGGTCCCGCGGAGGAGATCGAGGCGGCCTACCGGGCCGAGAGGGAGATCGACTGCCTTCACAAGGCGATTCTGCCGGGACTGATCGACGCCCACGGACACGCGGGGCACGCGCTCCTCAAGACGATCGGTGCGGACACCCGCAGCCATTGGATGCACATCGCGACGCCGACGTACCATCACTACACGACGGACGAATTCTGGTACGTCGAGGCGCGCCTGGCGGCGCTGGAGCGTTTGAAGATGGGGGTGACCTGCGGAGTCAGCGTCATCAGCTCGGCTCAACGCAGCGACGACCCGATATTTGGAAGCAACAACGCACGCGGTTACGCCGACGTGGGCGTTCGGGGGATCGTGGCCGTCGGCCCCTGCAATCCGCCCTTCCCGCGGAAGTTCAGTCGGTGGAGAGACGGCGTCCGCCACGAGGTGGAGGTCCCCTTCGAGAGGATGATGGAGGGGGCCGAGGCCGTCATCGAGGCTTGGAACGGCGGGGCCGACGGGCGCATTCGGGTCTTCATTGCGCCGTTCGTCCTGTTGACCTCGATCTTCGGTTCCGGTCCCTCGGCTGCGGACGTCGCCGTGGCCCTGTCGGATCACGACCGGCTGATGATGCGCCGGGTCCGGGAGGTTGCGGCCAAGCACGGGGTCCGCATTCACACGGAGGCGTTCGGCGGCATGATCCGTCTCGCGCGGCGCTGCGAGCACGCCCTCCTGGGGCCGGATGTGCATATCCAGCACTGCACCGGCATCTCCTTCGAGGAGGCCATGATCCTGGCGGAGACGGGGACCCACGTGACCAGCGCGCCCGGCTACGGACAGATCAACGGGCGTTGTCCGATCCCCGAGTTGATCGGGCTGGGGGCCAACGTCGCGATCACGACGGACGGGAACTCGCCGTCCACGCCGTTCGACCTCCTTCAGGCCGCCCGGCAGACCCAGCTGATCCAGCGGATGCTCTGCCGCGACCCCTTCCTGATTCCCAACGGCAAGGCGCTCGAGATGATCACGATCGATGCCGCCAAGGCGCTGGGCTGGGACGACGAGATCGGCTCGCTCGAGCCGGGGAAGCAGGCGGACATCGCCGTCATCAACCTATGGCAGCCTCACCTGGTCCCCAACGTCATGCCGGTGCACCGCGTGATCTGCGAGTCCGTGGGGCACGACGTGGAGACCGTCGTCGTGGCCGGACGCGTGCTGATGGAGGGGCGCCGCGTTCTGTCCGTGGACGAGGACGAGGTGCTGAGCGAGGGGGAGGCGGAGGCTCGCCGTCTGATCGAGCGCGCCGGATTGGAACGGCACATGGCGTTGCCGAGTACCTTTTGGGGGCACGCACAGGGCTGGCTGGACGAGCAGCGGGTGGATTACGACTCGCTCCCGAGCCGGCCTTAGGCGGCTTTCGGGCCCTTGTCGGGAAAGGAGCGGCTTTCGGAATTGAGGACAAAACTGAGCGCAAAGTACATTGTGGCGTTCGTCTGCACGCGGCCCAGGGCTCCTTCGAGTACGGCTGGATCCGTAGGAAACAAGGGCTCACGCCGCTCCAGTATCTGGACAAGATAGGCTTTCTGGGCCGGACGACGTTGATCCCGCACGCCCTGTACGTTCCGGGATACGGCGACATCCAGGATGGGCCTTCGGGCGACGACGTGGCGCTGCTGGCCCGCACGGGGACGACCGTCATCCACTGTCCCCTGGTCTACGCCCGATCGGGGGTGGCGCTGGAATCGTTTGGGCGCTACCGCAGGGCGGGGGTCAACATGGCGATGGGCACGGACACCTTCCCGCCCGACATGTTGGCGAACATCCGCATTGGCAGCATCATGGCGCGCCGCGTCGATCGTTCCCTGGAGGGCAACACCTACGCGGACTTCTTCGAGGCGGCCACCCTGGGGGGCGCGCTGGCTCTGGGCCGCGAGGACCTGGGCCGCATCGCGGTGGGGGCACGGGCGGACATGATCGTCCTCGACCTCGACGGGCTGGACGTCGGTACGATCGACGACCCGCTGCGGACCATCGTCAACTCCGGGACCTCGCGGGAGGTGCGCCATTCGATCATCGATGGCCGCTTCGTGATGCGCGACCGCGTGATCCCGGGCGTCGACGAGGCCGAACTGCGCGATCGGGCGCAGGCCTATTACGAGAAGATGCGCATGGGGTACTGGGAGCGGAGCGATGGGTCTTTGCCCCCCGAGCGGCTCTTCCCCGGCTCGTTCCCGGAGGAGGGACGATAGCCGCGGCAGGGGGACCGTTTCGTTCGGCCGGAAAAGGCGACGGACGCGGGGCGACGACCCCGCGTCCGTCGCCTGGCCCTGCCGGTCCGCCACCCGCTCCCCCCGGGGAGGCCTTCGGCGTATTGGAAATGGCTTGGGGCGGCGGGAGCCGGAGAGGGCGGGACCGGAAAATTTTCGTCAGAAGCGAAGAGGGCCGGCAAACGCTTCCGCCCTGTCGAGGATCGTCCCGTCCCGTATCAGTGCGGCGATGTACTCCATGTCCTCGTGCATGGCGCGATCCTTCGTCAGGAAGGGCACCTTCTCGCGCACGAGATCCCGTACGGCCTTGGTCGCGGGGGAAGGGTTCGGGTCGTCGTAAAAATCCTGTGCCTGGCAGGCGTTCATCAGTTCGATGGCCAGGATGTACCGTGCGAGCCCGACGCTTTCGTAGGCTTTGATGGCGGCGTTGTATCCCATGGAAACGTAATCTTCCTGAAGGGCGCAGGTCGGCACGCTGTCCACGGTCGCGGGGTGGGCCTTCAGTCGTATTTCTCCGAGCAGCCCGGCCGCCGTGTACTGGGGAATCATGTAGCCGTTGCTTATGCCGGGGGTGGGGGTCAGAAAGGCCGGAAGTTCGCTGACGTGCTGATTGACCAGCCGGTCCAGCCTGCGTTCCGACATCTTGGCCAGATTGCCCATCGCGATGCAAAGGACATCCGCGGCGGTTCCCGCATAGGCTCCGTCGCAGTTGCACCCCATCAAAGCCGTTCCGGCACCGTCCTCCGTCTCGAAAATCTGCGGGTTGTCCACCGTGGAGTTCAGTTCGATCTCCAGCGTTTCCACGCTGTCGCCGATCAGTTTGCGGACCGCGCCATGGAGTTGGGGGATGCAGCGCAGGGAGAGGGCATCCTGAACCCTGTAACCAGCGTATTTTTTTTGTATCCCGCTCCCCTCCAGGACCTTCCGGACGTTCGCGGCGGCGGCTCCCTGGTTGGGGTGCGGCCTGGTCCCCATGAGCATTTCATGCATCGCGCCCAGGTTGCCTTTCAGTCCCTCGAGGGACATGGCCCCGATCACATCGCTCGTCAGGGCGAGGATGGAGGCGTCGTAAGCGGCCAATGCGGACAGCGCGGTGACCGAAGTGGTCCCCGATACCAGGCTCAGCCCCTCCTTGGCTCCGATGTCGATGGGTTGGATTCCGGCCTGCACGAGCGCGTCGCCGCCCCGAAGTCGTTTCCCTCTGTACCAGGCGCTGCCCTCGCCGATCAGGACGAGAGCGATGTGCCCTTCCAACCCGAGATACCCGACCGAACCGTGCCCCGGGACATGGGGCACAATGTCGGCATTGAGCATGCGCCTCAAAACCTCCACGGTCTCCAAACGTATTCCGGTATGCCCCGTTCCCAAATGTTGAAGCAGAACCAACATCATGGCCCGGACGCACTCTTTTTCGAGCGGTTCTCCCACGGACACCGCGTGGGACAAAATGGTGTCGCGCTGAAAACGAGCGCGCTCTTCCCTACTCACATAGTGATTGACATTATCGCCAAGCCCGGTGGTGACGCCATAGACCACTCGTTCCTCGTCGGAGAAGCGCTCCACCAACCTGCGGCAGGCAGAGACCCTTTCTTTGTATTCCGGGGAGAATTCGACGTGCGCTCCGCAGCGGGCCACCGCCACAACGTCCGAAAGCGCCAGCCGATCTCCCAGCGTGACCGTCCCGATCTCTCCCGCCCGCATTTTCGTCCCCTTTCGTTCGATGCCGAATCGTGCTCGATGAATCTTCAATCCTCAGAAACAAGGCCATGGGCTCCATTCGGCGATCTTTCCAGGCTCACGCCAAACCTCCGGTGCCGGTGCCGTGGGGCATAGGGCCTATTGGGCCTTGACGATGGATATCGCGCCCTTGGGGCAATTGTTCATGCAAATGGTGCAGCCCCAGCATTTTTCCCGATCGAAGGAGATCCTTTTTTCGGCATCCTGGGTGAAGGCGCCGAAATTGCATATCCTGGCGCATTTTCCACAGCGGATGCAGGCTTCTTCATCCCAGACGATGTCGTAGATCTTTTTGGGCCAAAGCCCCTTCGCTCCGATCTGCTGCGAGGAACGAATCGGGTAACAACAGCATCCGCAACAGTTGCAGATGCCCCACTCGGTCTCCGTGGTCTGCATCAGTCCGTTTTTATTGGCCATGCGCACCAAGGCCTTGGCCTCTTCCTTCGTGATGAGCTTGCCGTGCCCCCTGTCGTAATCCGAATTGATCGATTTGTAATGGAAGCCGAGGCAAACATTCGACGGTTTCCTGCCCTCGCACTTCAAAGCAAGGGCCTTGCAGTTGCAGGGAAAAACGCAGAACTCCTCCTGCTCCTGCCGATCGATCAGGGCCAGGGTCTCCTCGAGCGTGTAGAAAAAAGCATTTTCTATGAGCTTCGAGGGATTGCGCAGGGATTCCTCGAGTCGGGGCTTTGCCTCCTCCGCGTACTTGTTCACGTACCAGACATCGATTTTTTCCCGGACCTCCGCAGGAATTTTTTTCCAGGCTTCCGGATCGTATTGAGCCAGGTAGGTGATGCATTTGGCGAAGGTGCCCACCTTGTAGCCGATCTCTCCCAGTTCCGCGGTCTTGTTGAATATTCCCCGGGAATAGGCGTCCTGGGTGTAGGCCTGGGGATCTTCGACAATGGGCTTCAGGAGACGGAACAGGTCCTCGGGCAGATAGCTCCCGGCCCCCATGAGCTCGATGGCCTTGACATCGGTATCCGTCAGGTAAACCTCTATGAACGGGCGGGCCTCCTCCGGAATCTCGAAAGTTTCGACGATCGTTTCCCAGATCTTCATTCCCTTCACTCCTCCCTCTGCCATGATTGATGGGCGTTTCTCTTGGGCTGTATTTTTTCTTCCTGCTCGTTCGCAAACGGAGTGCACCGATACGATGGGGGCAGGGAGTCGTTTTCACGATGGTTTTATCCCTCGTTTGCCGGCGTCCGGCCGGTAAGGACGCCCACGCTTTTCCCCGTCAGAAGGTGCGCTTCACGGTGCACCCGTCCGCAGGAAAGGGGATGTACCGGACTTTGGCCCCCTCGCGAAGTTCTCCGTAAAAGGCGACATGATAAGGCCTGAATACGCTCTCGATACTCTCCACCTCCAGGGTGATGTGTCCGCCGATCCGCCTTTTCAGGATCCTTCTGGCCAAAGCATTGCCCCGGACGGCCAGAGCCGAGTCCGAAAAATCCGAAAGCTGGATCTGTTCCTCGTCGACATCCATGTCGGTTATCTCCACCCCTTGGGGATCGTAATAGGAGACCCCGCAAGTGGAGCCGTTGGCGATCATCTGAATCAGAAAGTCGGAGTGCCGACCGGACTCCGACCTGCGTACGATTCGGGAGATCCAGTTGGGTGCGGACGAAACTCTGTACGTGATGATCTTGTTCTCGATATAGATCGTCTTCATGTGGACCGCGACGTCTTTCCCGAGGAAAAGACGCCCGAAGAAGCCGTTGCCCCTGCTCGCTTTCTTTTGTGCCTCTTCCAGGCTCAGCTTTTCTGCGAACGCTCGAATTTTCATCTTGGTCTCCACAGTCCCGTTCGAAAGCATGAAAGGACGTCGCCCGCGAGGGGGCGACGAGGATTCAATACAGTCCCTCGTGGGGCGGGCGACGTCCTCAAGGATTTTACCTGGATGCGCTCTTCCGGGTTTGGCGGGAGAAGGAAAAGACCTCCAGGATGTATTTCAGAAAGATCATTGTGGTCACGCCCAACGTAAAATAAGGGGCCACGGTTCCGATCATGAAATCGACGTCGTACAGCAGGCAGTACCCGAAGACGAGGGCTTCGACGAAGTAGAGCAATACCAGAAAACCGTCCAGGCCGGACCATTGGATTTTCTCGTCGCCGACAGAGGGGGTCGTATTGAGTTTTTCGTCCTGCATTGTCGTCAGCCTCCTATAATGATGTTCCTGCGATCGCTGATATCCGTGCCGAATCGATTGCCGACAAACCAGGCGAGGAAGGAAACCGGAATCGCCGCCAGCAGTGGCTCGAGCGTTCCCAGGCCCCCAGGAAGCGGGATGGGATGCTGCCTGATGACGATAAACGTCAGGCACCCCAGGACGAGGGAGCATCTTCCGGACCACACCGTCTTTTTCCCCTTGTACATGATGGCCATGAGGACGGGTACGAAGGCGGTGGACATCCAAAGGCTGGAGAGGAACACGACGGCGTCGAAGACCATCTTGAACCGGAAGGCGAGGGTCAACCCCATCCCTCCGAGGAGCAGGGCTCCGATGCGGCTCAGGGTTATCAGTTTCTTGTCGTCCACGTCTTTTCTGAAGAATATTCTGCCATAGATATCCTTCGCGAGCGTCGTCCCGCCGATCAGGTAGTAACTGTCGAGGGTCGAGATGACGGCGCCGAACAAGCCTATGATGAAGAGTGCGCGGACGCCTTGGGGGAGTTTGGACAGGACCATGTGGACGTAGGCGACCTCGGGGATGGCGTCCGGGTGAAGAACCCTGGTGATGACGCCGCACATGATGGCGACGAGGTCGAAGCCCAGCCATATGACGAAGCAGGTCAGCATGGCGCGGCGGCCCGTCCTGGCCGAATTGGAGGCGGAAAATCTTTGATAGAAGCTGGGGTCGGCATAGACGTTCAGACAAAGTCCGAGCAGCATGGCCGCTTTTGTGAAGGGCATGCCCGCTATGGGATGCACCAGTTCGGGCTTTGAGGCCAGTGCCGTCCGAATGCCCTGCATGCCGCCGGCATCGGAAAAAATCTGGGGAAAGACGACGCAAACGCTGAATACCATGAGGAAGAAGAAGATCATGTCGGTCACCGCAACGCCCATCAGGCCTCCGAGGACGGTCAGCAGAAGGGTGATGACGACGACGATGAGGCCGATCAGGAAGCGGTTGGCGTTCCAGGCGGCGATGCCGATATAGCCGGTGGCGGTGATCTCCGCTATGGACGTGCAATAGAAGAACAGAAGACAGGAGCAGAAGACGGCCGCGAATTTACCGTAGTGGGCCTGAATCATATCCGGGATCGTCACGTCCGCGCGGATATGGATTCTGGGACCGACCCACAGCGCCAGCGGAAAACGAACGGCATGGGCTCCGAAGGACCAGATGAACCATGAGGCAAGGCCGAATACCGAGGCGTAGCCGATCGTTCCCACAACGCCCGTTCCGCCGTACCACGAGGCCATCAGCGTCCCCACGACCAGGGACCAGGGCAGACTCCGGTTCGCCAGGTAGTAACTTTCCATATCGGTGACCGCCTTCGAGAAGTAGGCGCCTATGGCGACGATAATGACCACTGCTGCAACGATGACGATATTGTCCACGACGTTTAACATGAGATCCTCCTCCTGCCTCTGCTGCTCTTTTCTCTCGGTGCGCCTGGGAGCTTACGGCATGAAGATGCAGTGCGAGTCCTGTCCTCTACCCCTCCCTCCTCTCGGTCTCGAGCTGTCGGATGGCGGTGACGATACGCTCCGGGGTGGCCGGGTAGACGGTGATGTTCGTCCCGAGGCCGAAGTTGATGGCGTTCAGGACGGCGGGGGCGGGGGCGACCGATGCCAGCTCGCCGACGCTCTTCGCTCCGAACGGCCCCTCCGGTTCGTGTGCTTCGATGGTGCGCACCCTGACCTGCGGCATGATGGGGGCGTTGATGATGTGGTATTTCGAGAAGTTCCGGGATCGTACATAGCCCTTTTCGTCGACGGCCAGGTTTTCGTAGAGTGCCATTCCCAGGCTGAACTGGGCTCCTCCTTCGATTTGCCCCTCCACCAGAGTCGGGTTGATGTTCTTGCCCACGTCCTGGACCGCAAGCAGATCCGTGATCTCGACCAGTCCGGTGAACCTGTCGACCTTCACCTCGGCAAAACATGCGCTGTAGCTCCCGGGATTTGCGGGGGCCTCGTAGTGCACGTGCTGATCGAGCGTTTTCAGAAGTTCTCTTTCCGAGAGCGCGGCGACCTCTCCGTAGGAGAGGGACCGACCGTTCTCCGTGTTGCGGATGAATCCGTCGTCGGTGACGACGTGTTCCCGGACGGAGCCGGTCAATCTGCAGTAGCAGTCGATGAGCTCGTTCTTCATCCGTTCTCCGGCCATTTTTACGGCTCCTCCGCAAACGAACGTCACCCGGCTGGCCTGGGTCCCGGCTGCGTCGTAGGGGGTAATGAAGGTGTCCGCCTCGGTTACGGATATCCTCTCGATAGGCATGTCCAGGACCTCGGCGGCGATCTGCCGCATCGATGTCAGGGTGCCGCAGCCCTGTTCGTGCAGGCCGACCCTGAAGATCGCGTGGCCGCCCTTTGTCATGGAGACCAGGACATCGGTGAACTCCGGATAGACCCCCATGTAGCCATTGCCATGGACGCCGCAGGCCATGCCGACGCCGAAAGCGTAGCGCGGGGTGTTCCGCTCCCTTACGTTTTTTCTGCGTTCGAGCCAGCGGAATTCCTTCATGCCCAGCTCGATGCAGTCCCGGATCCGGGCGTTGCCGACGGACGGGGCCCCGAGGGGATCCTCCATGCCCGGATAGACCAGATTTTTTAGGCGGAATTCGCAGGGGTCCATTTTAATTTTCGCGGCGGCATTGTCGATATTGATCTCGGTCAGCCCCTGGAGCTGCGGGGAACCGTATCCGCGGCACGCTCCGCCGATCTGGGTGTTGGTGTAATAGGACCTTCCGCGGAAGACCTGATTTTTGATGTCGTAGAGACGAAAGGCCTTCTTGCCTATGGTGGTCACGATCGCCGTGGCGTTCGTATAGTACGCTCCGCCGTTGATATCCGCCTCGATGGACCGGCCCAGAATGCGTCCGTCCTTACGGATGGCCGTTCTGATCCTCATCTCCGTGGGATTGCGGACGCGGGTTGCGACAATCGCGTCCTGCCGGTCCATCCAGAGCTTTACGGGGCGTTTGAGGGTGTGGCTGGCAAAGGCGCACACCGGCTCCAGGATGGAATTGCTTTTTCCTCCGAAGGAACCGCCCATCGTCGCCTTGATGACTCGAATCCGCTCGAGGGGGATCGACAGGCAATGAGAGATGGTGTACTGCGACAGCGTTATGAACTGGCAGGGCGTCCAGACGACGAGGTTGCCGCCGTCGTCGATCTCGGCAAGGCAGATGTGGGGCTCCATTGCAGCGTGGTGTATCCGTGGCGTGGATCCCCGGTCCTCCACGATGTAATCCGCCTGCTTCAAAGCCTCTTCCCAGTTGCCGCAGCTGTATTCTTTCTGAAAACACAAGTTCGACCGGCCGTGTATTTTGACGCGGTCCCTTTTGGCTTCCTCGATGCTGACGACGGCCTCGAGGTCGGTGTACTCCACCTTGAGGCGAGAGAGTGCCCGGTTGACGGCATCCATGGATTCTCCGACGACAAGCGCCAGGCGGTCCCCGACGAAACGCGCACGTTCGTTCAGGATGTATTCGTCCTCCGGGGTCTCGAAGCCCTTGAACCATTTTCGGTTGGAATTGTATTTGACCTTCGGGACGTCCTCGTGGGTAAAAATCTTTACGATCCCCTCCGTCTCGAGGGCCTCCGTTTTGTCGATGCGGATGTCCGCATGGGGCCTTTCGCTCAAGAGGAGTTTGGCGTGGAGCATACCGTAACGGTTCATGTCGCAGATGTATCGTGTCCTGCCGGTGGCTTTTTCGACAGCGTCCTCCAGCACCAATCTCCTTCCTACGTATTTGAGGTCATTCACGGCCCATTCCTCCTTCAAGGGCAAGGCAGTCGTCGATGGTATCCTCGAGCAGGCCGATGGCCGCTTCCTTTTTGTAATGCCTGGACGCCCGCGTCGGGATCAGGGTCTCGATCTGTCGCCGGATTGCATCTTGAAGGCCATGGACGACCTCTCCCCTGAAGGGCCTGCCTTCGAGGGCCGCCTCCAGCAGGGAGGCCCGAACGGGCTTCGGCCCTACGGCGCCGAGGCAGATGACGGGATTCTTGATCCTTTTGCCCTCCTCTTCGGCGATCAGACAGCAATTCAACTTGGAGATCGCTACGGCCTTCCGTGACCCTATCTTGGCAAAGCCGGACAGGCCGGCGGGGATGGGGACGATGAAACGCGTGATGACCTCGTCTCGAGCCAGGGTCGTCTCGCCAAGGCCGATCACGATGTTATCGATCCTGTCCTTTCGCAGCCCCTTGCTGCCGCTCAGAATTTCACAGAGGCTCCCGCAGGCCATCAGGACGGTCAACAGGTCGGCGCATTGGGAGGCGTTGGCTACATTGCCGCCGATGGTGGCCCGGTTTCTGATCTGTGTCGAGCCCATCCGGGAGGCGGCCGTCCTCATGGCGTTGAGGGATTGTACGACGAGGGGGTTTCGGGCCAGATCGGTCATCGTGACCGCAGCGCCGATGCGCAGTGAGCCTTCATCCTTGTCGATGTCCGAGAGGGATTCCACCCTCGACAGGTCGATCAGGTTGAAGTCGAAGGTCTTTTGCTTCCTCAGCTTGATCGTCAGGTCGGTCCCTCCCGCGACGAAGAAGGTGCCGGGGTCCGCCCGGGAGAGGAGGCCGGCGAGTTCTTCTATCGTTCGGGGCGCTCGGTATTGTCCCATCGCACCAGTTCCTCCACAGCTTTGACGATCTTCTCATAGCCCGTGCAGCGGCAGAGATTGCCCTCTATGGCCCTGCGGATCTCCCACGATGTGGGATGCGGATTCTCCATAAGGAGCGCCTTGCAGGACAAAATCATGCCCGGAGTACAAAAGCCGCACTGGATGGCTCCGTTCCGTACGAAGGCCTCCTGGAGCCGATCCAGATCTCCCGATGGCGCCAGTCCCTCGATCGACACAATCTCGGTTCCATCGATCTGTCCCGTAAACACGGTGCAGGAGGTGACGGCCTTTCCGTCGAGAATCACGGTGCATGCGCCGCATTCCCCCTCGGAACACCCCTCCTTTACGCTGGTGATCCCCAGGTCGTTGCGAAGAAAGTCGATCAGTCTCTTTGTGGGGGAGACCTTTCGGGTCATCGAAGTCCCGTTGATCTTGAAGGAGATATCCATGACGTTTCCCTCCGGTCGTGTCATCGCACGTCTGCAACGGCCTTCAACAGGGCTCCCGAAGCGATCAGGCGACGAGCCTTTTCGATATCGTCGGTCAGGGGTCTGTCGGTCACGTAGAATGCGATGGATCGGCGAACCTCGGCATGGCAGGCCTTTGCGGCTTCGCTGATCCGTTTATCCCCTCTGAAGTCGAGGGCCTGAACGGCGTGCATCAGTTCCATCCCCAGGATGTAACGCAGGTTGTCCAATACTTTTCGGATCTTCTGGACGACGAAGGGGGCGTTGGTGAAACGGTCCTCGATCTCGCCCGCAACGCAAAATCCGTCCATGGAACTCGGGTTGATGAGATTTCTGATCTCGTTGTCCAGGCTGACGAAAGTTTTTTGCAGCGTCCCGAAACAGATGGTTCGGGGATGGGGGGAAAGAAATCGCGGAAGCCCCGAAAATGCGGGGGTGCAGAGTTTTATGGACCTGAGGCAGGATGCCTTCGACACGTGGGACAGGGCGATCCCCAACATTTCGAAGCCCAGCACCCAGGGCAGAGGTTCGAAATTCGCGCACGAGACGATTCTGCCTTCTTCCAGCAAAAGACAGGGGTTGTCGTCGGAGGAATTGATTTGGACGGTCAGCAGTGAGCGCACATAGTCGATCGCCTCCCGGACCGCTCCATGGACGTGTGCCGCGTCGCGGAAGCACAAGGGGTCCTGCAAAGGCCTGTCGGGGTCCTCGTCGTAAATGTAGCTGCCCTTCAGATACGAACGGATCTTCGCGGCGCTCTCGTTCTGTCCCTTGAATGGGCGGACGGACTGAACTTTTGGGTCGAGCGGCGTCGTGTTTCCATTGAACGCCTCCAGGGAGACGGCGTAGACGATCTCCGCGGTCTCGATCAGTTCCTGCAACGCATGGAGAACCAGGGCTCCCTGGCCGGCCGCGAGGGCGTTGGAGCTGATGATCGCGTGGCCGTCTTTCGGCCCCGTGGAGATCGGCTCCAGGTTCGCCTCCCGAAGGGCCTCGGCGGCCGACATCCTTTTGCCTCTGTAATGGACGTTGCCCTCTCCGATCATGGCGAGCCCGAGGTGGGCCAGGCTGCCGATATCCGCCTCGCCCAGCGATCCGCGTTCCGGAATGACCGGGTGGATGCCCTCGTTGAGCATCGCGGCCATCAAGACGGGGATGTCCGGGCTCGAGCCCGTACATCCCCATAGGAGTGCGTTCAGCCTCACCGCCATGGTCGCCCGGACCTCCTGTTCGGAGGCCTCCGGGGGAATGGCGATGCAATGGGAGCGAATCATGTCCGTGTTGAATTGCCTGTAGAAATCCCTTTCGATGCGCACGTCCTTGTTCCATCCGACCCCCGCGTTGAAGCCGTAGATGGGCTTTTCGCTGTCGCACAGCTTGTGGACCAGCTCTCTGGACGCCTTGACACGCTCCATGGCCTTGGAGTCGATGCCGACGAGGGCCCCGTGATTTGCGATATTGGCCAGGTCGGTGATGGATAGGCTCTTTCCGTCCAGAACGACACAATCCATAATAGGATCCTCCTGAAGCGAACCCGGATATCGACCTTCATCTCCACGGACGAGACGGTCCGCCGGCGGGGATAAGGGGATGGTGGTATCCATAGATTTGTGATGCCGTCAGATGTGAAGAAGCTCAACGATATGCTGTATATCGCATGATAATTCCAATTTAATTTCTTGTCAATAGAAATACCCATTTTCCGGGAAAGCGAAATGCTTTTCCTGCCGCTTAAAAAAGCGATGCTCTTGACCTTGAGGGGGGCCGCGTGGGAAGATAGCGAAGGCCCGCGACGCGGAGCTTGAGATGCGTCATGAGTCCGGCATCGAGTCCAGGGGAACCGAAGGGGATACCCGGAAGCCCTGATGTTGCCGATCCCATTGGCGGCGTCGCGGGAGGAGGCCTATGCCGCTTCGAATTTGTGGTGCCGGAGGCATTTCCCCATGAGATTCGATCGTCCCACCCCATTGAGGAAGCAGGTCTACGATTATCTGCGCGAACTGCTGATCTCGGGCAGGCTGAAGGCGGGAGAGTTTGTCAATCAGGCCGAATTGATGGCCAAACTCGACGTCAGCCGAACGCCTCTGCGCGACTCGCTGATGCAGCTGGAGGCGGAGGGTTTCGTCTCCATCATTCCCTGCAAGGGGGTGGTGGTCAATCCTCTGACCCGGGACGTGATCAGAAATATCTACCAGATATCGGGAGCCTTGGAGGCCGCGGCGTTTGAGATGGTCTTTCCGATGGTCGGGGAGCTGGAGCTGAAGAGGATGGAGGAGATCATCGAGAGGACGGAGGCCCTGATTGCCGAGGGCGATTACAGCCGCTGCCACGAAAACAATCTGGCGTTTCACGAGGTGGCGCTCAATCTCTGCGACAACGCCGAATTGCTGCGGATTTTAAGGAGCAACCGGGAGCGCCTCTATCATTTTCCGATCTGGGCGACCCGCGAGCTCTCCTCCGAGTCGGCGGACCTGTCCCTATGGGAGAGGGAATATTGGGTTCAGCACCGCAGGCTTCTTGCTCTTTTCGCCCGCGGCACGGCGCGCGAGGTCGCCGACTACGTGCGTTACGTGCACTGGGCGTTCGAGGAGGTCGAGAGGCCGATCATCAGCTTCTATTGCCTGGACGAGGGCACGGGAGAGCAAAACGCGGAGCCCGCGGATAAGTTATTGCCAAAGGACGGTTGACCGGTTTTGTATCCGATGATGGTTTCACTATGACTGTGCTACGCTATACAAGTTGTGTAATCGCAAGTCTTACCTGTAAGTCATTGCCATACTCCACATGACAAAGGGCTGTTTATGACTCATTGGCAATGAGCTTGGAGTTTTTTTGCGCTTCTCCGGCCGGGGTCGTTGCGGGCGCAAAAAAGAGGGGAGAAGCCTCGGGCTTCCCCCCTCGCGGCATCGTTCCTCTCTCAGCCTCTCCGGCGCCGTATCGCTCCCTGCTGGAGCTCCCGGACCAGGTTGATCCTGAAGACGTCGGCAAACTCGTCCAGGTTGCAGCAACTCAGCTCGTAGCGGGCCGAGAGGTTGTCGGCCGGGGCCAGGGTGTCCACGCTGACCAGCATGGAGGTGTTGCGGTTCAGCCCCAGCACCTTCGAAACCCGGGAGTATTTGGGGAGGAAGTCCATGTACTCTCCGGTCTTGGCCTCGATCCAGAAGATCCTCTCGCCGATGCTCAAAAGGAGGTCGAGCTCGAAGTCCTCCTCGCCCGGCAGGATGATGCGCGGGTTCTTCATGAACGCGTAGGGGAGGTCGAGCGTTGCGGGGTGCGTCGTGAGGATGGAGACGACCTTGTCGCGGATGAAGTGCTCGAGCCACCCTCCGGTGAGGAAGTTGATCGCCGTCGGCGTACGGTTGACGCGGGCGACGATCTTGCAGTGAGGGGCCCGCCGGTAGGTGTACGAGGCCAGAAAATCCACCTCCTGAAGCATCCGGCAGAAGTTCAGGGTATGGGTCACGTCGCGGCTGTGCAGCCCCGCCATGGAATAGGAGAACTCCTCCCCCTCGTTGAGGGTGGCCTTCAGGGTGTCGTAAAAGGGAAGGACGTAGGAGAGGTATTTCCCCAGGAAGGCCGCGAGTTGCGAAACGCGCGGGTCCAGGTCGGACTCGTCGGGTATGGAGACGATCTCGACGCCGCGCCTCTGGAGATATCGGGCGAGCCCCTCCAGCTTTTTGACGGAGAACTGCCCCCCGGCCTCCTGTTCGGGGTCGGCGCCGCCCATGACGATGGTGCTGGAGAGCACGCTGGGAAAGACGGCGGAGCCCTCGTCGAGCGCCTCCTCCACGTGGCGCACCATGTTGGGGGAGAGCAGCTCGATGTGCCGTCCCATGCGTGAGCTGGAGAGGGTGCGCAGCAATCCCGCCGCCTCCAGGTTCTCGAGCTGGGCCAGCAGGGAAGGCTTGCCTATGGACAGAGCCTGAGCCAGCTGATTGATGTGGATCAGCCCCTCCTCCCTTCCCTTCAGGACGTCCATCAACACGAAGAGCATGCCCAGCGGAGCAAAGCCGTGTAGCGAGGACATCATCTGTACGGACCCATATTCGGTGGGCACATAGGGATTCTTTTTCCTCCTCCCCCGGCCCGCTCCCTCCGGCGTCGGCAAGGGCTTTGGGGGGACGGCTGAAACGGACGGAGCAGGGGAAGGCGGAGGTGTTCCGGTAGGGTTTTTATTCCCGGTATCGCTATCGGAACTCCTGTTCGAGGTGTCTTTATTGATTCCGGTATTGTTTTTATTGCCGATTTTTCGCCCCTTCGAGGGGCGCGCTTCCCGGAACGAGGAGGGGCGGGGTGGAAGCGCCTCTTTTTTCTCGGTATTTTTAATACCGGTATTGCTTTTGCCGTCCTCTGACAGAGGATCATTCCTTATACCGGTATTGTTTTTGTTGTTGATGTTTCGCCCTCTCGCGGTTCTTGCCTCCCGGGGAGAGGTGGGGTGGGGCAAAAAAGCTCCTTTTTCTTTGGTTTTTTTAATACCGGTATCGGTTTTATCGCTCTCGGTTTGGGTCTTGTTTTTTATATCGATATTGCTTTTATCTCTCTCTTTTTTGCTTTGTTGGCCGCCGCTCTTTGTTTTTTGAGGGCTATTTTTTTGCCCGGTATTGTTTTTATTCTCTTTTTGGATGCGGGGTTTGTCGTCGCGGGCCTCGCTCTGAGGATCTTCTTTCGACTTTTTCCGGTCGTTTACATTACCGGTATTGTTTTTTTCTGTTTTTCTGAGGGGTTGCGTCTCTTTTTTTTGTTTTTTATCGATACCGGTATCGTTTTTGTCAATCGATTTGATTGTGTTGTTTTTGTTACCGGTACTGTTTTTGTTTGCTTCTTGGGGGGTGGAGTGCAAAGGGTTGATGCTCTTTAGGGTATTCTTATTGGTATCGGTATTGTTTTTTGAGGGACGCCTTCCTGGGCGGGACGATTCGGCGCCCCCCTTTTTATCCGCGCCCATGGGGGATGCCTCGGCGGACGCAGAGGCGCCTCCGTCCGGGGTGCGTGCGCCTTTGGGCTCTGCGGGCGGCTGCTGCGAGGGGGCCGGAGGCTCCTGTGTCCTTTCCGCCGCCTTTTCCGCGGGCTTCCTTCTTCTCCTGGGGCGCGGCGAAGGGGCCTCCGTCGGCAGGGCAGCCGAGGCGTGGCCCTTCTCCGTTGTTCCCGCCGTCTTTTCCGCCAGGGGGGCTTTGGGGTTGCTCTCCGTCTTGGAGTCGGCTTGAGCTGAAGTTTTTTTCCTCATGTCCTGCGGCGCAAACTTTCCCCGGACCTCGGACGACAGGGCTTTAGGCAGATCCTTGCCGATGGGGAGGCGTTCGCATGCCTCGCTCCTCCTTTTCGTGTGTTGGCCCATATCCGCCGGACTTCGCGGAAAAGGGGGTGGGAGATTTCATGAGAGCCGCCCCATTCTATCATTTTTCAGCCGGTTTTGTAATCCAGTCCGGGAGGGTTTTCCCTACCGTATTGCGGCCGCCCTTCCGCCGTTTTCGGGATATTGGTGTTTGCGGGCCCTCATATCCTTAAAACGACGGAAGGGCGTTGGCGGGGAGACTGGCATAATTACCGGGCAGACGAGTTGCGGCCCCTTGGGCCGCGCCGGCTTTGCGGCATCGGGCTGCGATTGCCGCAGGAAGGGAGATGGCGTTTTGCGTTATGGCTTGTTTTCGGCGCTTTTGGTGGCTGGGATTCTTTTGCTCTGGGGAGGTACACGCATGGCGAGCGCAGGCGGTGCTGGGAGAGGGCTTCCCAAGAACCCGAACGAGGGGTTGAAGTTCGAGTCCGCAAATCTCAGGGAGGTCTTCCTGGCGGGCGGATGTTTCTGGGGCGTTCAGGCTTTCCTGGACAGGGTTCCGGGCGTGGCCGAGACCGAGGTCGGCTATGCCAACGGCTCCACTTCCAATCCGACCTACGAGGAGGTCTGCCGCGGGGATACCGGGCATGCCGAGGCGGTGCGCGTCCGCTACGACGCCTCCCGCCTGCCGCTCGAGAAGCTGCTGACGGCCTTTTTTTCCATCATCAACCCCACCAGCAAGAATCGCCAGGGGGGCGATTTCGGCACGCAGTACCGGACGGGGGTCTATCTGGCCGGCCCCTGGGCCGCGGAGGATCGGGCGGTCGCCGAGCGGGTCTTCGCGGAGGAGGGAAAGAAGCACGGCCAGCCCCTGGCCGTCGAGCTCGAGCCCCTCAAGAGTTTCTACTCCGCGGAGGGGTATCATCAGAAGTACCTGGAGAAGAACCCCGGCGGCTATTGTCACGTCAACTTCGACCGCCTGAAGGATATCCCCGAGGCCCCGGCCCGTCCCAAGGAGCGGTCGGACTATGTCCGCCCCTCGGACGCGGAGCTCAGGGAGAAGCTGACGGACCTCCAGTACAGGGTGACGCAGAACTCCGCCACGGAGGCGCCCTTTTCCAGCCCCCTGGACAAGCATTGGGAGCCGGGGATCTACGTCGACATCGTAACCGGAGAGCCGCTTTTCTCCTCCACGGACAAGTTCGACTCGGGGTGCGGCTGGCCCGCGTTCTCCAAGCCGATCGACCCCGAGGTCGTCCGCGAGCTGATGGACACGAGCCACGGCATGGTGCGCTCCGAGGTGCGAAGCCGCGCGGGCGACAGCCATCTGGGGCACGTGTTCGAGGATGGTCCCAAGGACAAGGGGGGGCTGCGCTACTGCATCAATGGAGCCTCGCTGCGCTTCATCCCCGTTGCGGATCTGGATAAGGAGGGCTATGGGCCCTACAAAAAACTCTTCGAGTAGCGGCGGGCCGGCGGCGAAGGGCGGAGTTTGCCGCGGGGAGCGGGTGAGGGCGGACCTCATCCGCTCCCCGTTTTTTGGGCGCGAGCCTTGAGCGTCGGTTCGATCTGTGAAAGAATGGAGGGGTTGCAAAAAAAGGTCCCCGACCGGGGACGTTCGACAAGGAAAGGGGTATGTTTTTGATCTCGCTGCGCGCCGATCTCCACACGCACACGATATCCTCGGGGCACGCCTACGGCTCGGTCAAGGAGATGATCGAGGGGGCGGCCGAGAAGGGGCTGGACCTGATCGCGATCACCGACCACGCTCCGGCCATGCCGGGGAGCTGTCAGGCCATCTATTTTTCCAATCTCGGATCCATTCCGCGCAGGGTCGGAGGGGTGACGGTCCTTCGGGGGGTGGAGGCCAACGTCCTGGACCGGCGGGGCGCGCTGGATCTCCCGGACCGCCTTCTGCGTCGGCTGGACTGGGTCATCGCGAGCCTGCACGACAACGTTCTGTTTCCCGAGCCCGGGGCGTCCTACACGGACCTGTACCTGGCCTTGGCGGAGAACCCCCTCATCGATATGATCGGACACCCCGACTCACCGGAGTTTCCCTTCGATGCCGAGCGGGTGATCCCGGCCCTGGGGGCGAACAACAAGATCGTGGAGCTCAACGAGCACCATGCGTTTGGCCTGAGGCGGGAGAACAGGGAGAACGCCCGGCGCATCGCGGCCCTTTGCGCCCGATGGGGTGTCTCCATCGCGGTCAATTCCGACGCGCACTCGCCGTGGAATGTCGGGAGGACCGCATCGGCCGTGGCGATGCTGGAGGAGATCGGGTTTCCCGAGGAGCTCATCCTGAACGCCTCCGCCGAGCGGGTGCTGCAGCATGTCCGCTCGAGGAAAAACGGCGAGATGTGCGAGTGAATTGGGACCCGGGCTCCGACGGGGCCGCGTCCGTGGGAGCAGGGGGCTCGCGGCGGCCATCCCCCGCGGGTCGTGTTTTTGCCCGCGCCGCGGGCCCCGCTCCTCGCGGGGCGTAGTAAAATAAGAGGGAAAAATAAGGAAAATGGCCTGTCGGGGCTTCCCTTCGGCACGGCCGACGTTTTGGGAGTGATTCGATTGTTTTCAGAGGATCTGTTCGACGTCCCGGGCCCCGGCAGTGAGGGCCCCGGTTTCTGGTGGAGCGTGGAGTTTGCGGGGGAGGAGGGCGGCGACCCCGCATGGGAGGAGGAGCGCCTGTTCGACCTGGCCTCGATCTCCGGGGCCATGGGGTCGGAGATCGTCCTTGAGGAGGGGCGGCCGGTGCTTCGTGCGGCCTACCGCAGCTCCCGGGAGATCGGGCCCCTGCTCGCCGAGCTGGGGGAGCTCCTCGTCCATTTTCCGGGAATCGTCCTGCGCGCGCACGGCAAGGTGGAGAACCGCCCCTGGCACACGCAGCATCTGGACGCCTTCCCGCCGCTGGAGGCGGGGAAGGGACTTCTGGTCATGGCCCCGTGGCACAGGGACCGCGCGCCCGAGGGGCGCCTCCCGATCCTGATCTATCCGGCGTCGGCCTTCGGGACCGGCTATCACGAGAGCACGCGCATCGCGCTGGATCTGCTGGAGGATGTCGTCCGCAAGGGCGATACGATCGTCGACGTCGGCACGGGGACGGGCATCCTCTTCATCGCCGCGCTGAAGCTGGGGGCGGCGTACGCCGTGGCGCGCGACCTGGACCCGGCGACGCTCGACGAGGTGCGGCGCAACATGGAGCTGAACGGCCTGGCCCCCATCCTGTGCGATCTGGCCGTCGGGGACCTTCTGAAGGGCGTGGAGACGAGCGCGGACCTCCTGACGGCCAACATCCTTCTGGAGCCCAACACGGCGCTTCTGCCGGACGTGCGCCGCGTGCTCAAGCCCGAGGGGGCGGCGATCTTCTCCGGCATGACGGCCGCGGAGCGCGAGGTCTTCCTGCCCGCCCTCTCCGCCGCGGGGCTGAGCCTGGAGCGCGAGCTGCATCTGGGCGACTGGTGGGGCTGCCGGGCGCGGCCCGCTCGGCTCGCGTGAGCGCAAACCGCACGCTCGGCCTGAGGGGCCTGCCCGTCTGGATCCATGTTCTGGGGTGCCGCTCCAACCTCTGCGAGGGGGATTTCCTGGCGGGGGATCTCGAGGCGCGGGGGGCGCATGTGGTGCGCGAGGCGAAGGGCTGTTCCGCCGCCGTCATCGTCAGCTGCTCCGTCACGGCCGAGGCCGACCGCAAATGCCGCCAGGCGGTGCGGCGCGCGAGGCGGGCCGTCGGAGAGCGGGGGATCGTCGCGGTCTGCGGCTGCTGGGCGCAGGGCGTGGGGGCGGACGAGGCCCAGGACCTGGGGGTCGACGTCCTGGTGGGGAACCGAAGGAAGGCCGAGCTGACCGAGGCCGTCGAGTCGATGCTCCAAAACGGGCGCTCGTTCTGCGATCTCCGGTCCGACCTCGCCCGGGGCCGGGAATGGGAGGAGCTCCCCGCCTCGGGGCAGGGCCTTCATACGCGCGCCTTCCTGAAGGTTCAGGAGGGGTGCGACCACTTTTGTTCCTACTGCATCATCCCGTTTTTGCGGGGCCGATCCACCAGCCGCCCCGTGGAGCACACGATGGACGAGGTCCGGCGCCTCCTGGACGCCGGATGTTCCGAGGTGGTCCTGACCGGGATCCACCTCGGGATGTACGGTAGGGATACGGGGTCGTCGCTCGCGGCCCTGGTGCGCGCTCTCTCGGGCCTGACGGGGCTCGCGCGGCTGCGCCTGGGGTCGATCGAGCCCTTCACGCTGGACTCTCCGCTCCTCGACGCCCTTGCGGAGAGTCCGATCTTCTGTCCGCACCTGCACCTTCCCCTGCAGAGCGGGGACGATGCGGTCCTGGGGCGGATGCGGCGCGGCTATACGGCCTCGGACTTCATCCAAGTCTGCGACCGCGTGCGCGAGCGGCTGGGGCCGGACCTCCATATCAGCAGCGACATCCTGGTGGGCTTTCCCGGCGAGGATTCCGCCGCCTTCGCAAACACGCTCCGCGTGATGCGTCGTGCGGGGATCGGTCGGGCCCATGTCTTTCCCTTTTCCCCGCGCCGGGGGACGCCGGCCGCGGCGTTCGGGGGGCGGGTGGATGCCTCGGCCCTCTCCGATCGGGCGGGGGAGGCCATCGAGCTCGGCGAAGCGCTTCTGAGCGCCTACGCCCGCCGTTTCGTCGGCCGTATCCTCCCGGTGTTGGCGGAGGACGGCCGACGGCGGGGTTACACCCCGCACTTCTTGCAGGCGGCCTGGCCGGGAGAGGCGGTCCCCGGCAGGCTCCTAGAGGTCAGGATCGAGTCCGAGGCGGGGGGGGAGCTGAGGGGATGTCTCGTGTGAAGGGCGAGCGCGTCTCCATCGGCATCGACTTGGGCACGCGCAGCGCCCTCTGTTCCTTCGTGGACGGGGCCGGCGCCGTGGTGCCGGTGACGAACCGCTGGGGAACCTTGTCCACCCCCTCCGTCGTGGGGTGGGACGGGGAGTGGCGCGTCGGCGAGGATGCGGTGCGCCTGGCCCTGCGCGGTTCCGAGGCCGTGTGGTGGGACGTCAAGCGGCGCGTGGGCACGCCCTTTCAGGCCGTCGTGAAGGGGCGTCGACGGTCGGCGGAGGAGCTGCTGGTGCCGCTGATCGCCGCCCTGAGGGAGGATGCCGAGGTTCGGCTGGGCACGTTCGTCTCCTCCTGCGTTTTGGCGGTCCCCGCCTGTTTCTCTCTGACCCAGAGGGAGGCCATGGTCCGCGCCGCGAGGGCGGCGGGCCTGCACGAGGCCCGCGTCGTGGCGGAACCGACCGCGGCCGCCCTGTCCTTTGGCGGGGAGGGCCGGTTTCTGGTCCTGGACTTCGGGGCCGGCACGGTGGACCTCTCCGTCGTCGAGAGCGGGGATGGCGTCTGGCAGGTTCTGGAGAGCGTCGGGAGCGACGGCATCGGCGGCTATGATTTCGACCTTGCGCTTGCGGACTGGCTCCGTGAGCGTCTTCTTCTGGAGCCCCTGCCGCCCAGCGATCCGCGCTGGCGCACCCTGGTGATGGAGGCGGAGCGGGTGAAGATCGCCCTGTCCGAATGCCTCTCCTTCGAATGGATCCCGCCGCCCCTGGGGGAGCGTCCCCTGCCCGCGCTGACGGTGCAGCGCGAGGACATGGAGCGCCTGATGCGCTTCCCCATCCGGCGCCTCGTCCACATCGTGCGCCGGCTTTGGGAGCGGCACGATCCGGCGCGTCTGCTCCTGGCCGGGGGCTCCAGCCGGATCCCCCTGCTTCGGGAGATCCTGGAGCAGGAGGTGGCGGCCCCGGAGCGCTTCGGCCTCTGCGGCGAGGACGCGGTGGTGTGCGGCGCGGCGCTCTACGCCCATTCGGGGGGAGAGCGCCTGCTGCTGGACGCCCTCTCCGGGGACCTGACGGCGGTCTGGGAAGGGGTCCCGACCCGGGTCATCCCCTCGGACTCGACGCTGCCCGTCCGCGCCGTGGTGCCCCTGAGGGCGGTCCGTTCCGGCCGGGCCAGGCTGGAGCTGATCCAGTCCCCGAACGAGCTGCGGGAGGGAGGGGTGCGCCTGGCCTCGCTGGAGCTCGGCGTCCGATCGGGCGAGGAGCTCCGCCTCACCTGCGAGATCTCCGCCTCGGGCTGCCTCGAGGCGGAGCTTCGCCGGGACACGGGCGAACGCGTGGAAATCCCTCTGTTCCCCAAGGGGAATGGGTCGCCCAGGGACGTTGCGGCCGAGAGCGCGCGGCGGATGCAGGAGCTGAAATTGGCCCTGGCCGCCGTGGAGACCGCGCTCTCCGAGCAGCAGCAGGACCGGCTGCATGCCCTGATGCGCCGGATCGAGGGGATGCCCTTCGACGCCGAGACCATGGCGTTGATGGAGGGGCTTGTCAAGGACCTGGAAAATGCGGTATCCTGAGCGCCTTCGTGCCGCATCCTCCCGGGCGTTCGCCGCCGGGCCCCGAGCCGGCGGCATTGCCCCGTCGGGCGCTCCGGAAGCCTCCGGGGGAAGCGCGTTGGGAGATCGGAGCGCCCTGATATGAGGAACACATGAATCTTTCGGCGGAGATCGCGTACAATTTGCGGGTGTTGGGGCTCGCCCCCGGGGCGACGCCCGCGGACGTGCGCTCGGCGTTCCGCCGGCTCGCGCGCACCTGCCATCCGGACGTGGCGGGAGGGCAGGGGGCGTATCGCTTCCAGGAGATCACCGGGGCCTATACGTTTTTGAAGGGACTGACCGCGGAGGAGCTGAGGCGCTTTCCCTCCGCCGGCCCCGAGCGGCCGTCGGAGTCGGATGGTAGCCATTGGCCCGACCTCTTCGCCTGGTACCGCAGACGCGCCGAACGCGCCGAGGCGGAGGCTGAGGCCGCCCGGGAGGCCGAGCGGCGTGAGGAGGAGCGCCGGGCCCGGGTGCGGGACGAGCGCATCGACCGCGTCTTTGCCCGTTACGAGGAGGCGTTGTCCGAGCGTCTGGCCCGCATGGAGGGGGCCGCGGACCGGCTCCAGGTTCGGGACATCGTCTCCCGGCTGGGTTCCTCGGTCCTTGCCGTACGGCACCTGGTCCTGGGGAGCCTCGGCTCCCTGGCGGACCGGGACGAGGTCCTTCAGGCCATCGGGGAGGTCCTGTGCCGGTGGGAGGTCGACGACCGTACGGCACGGCTGGTCGCGGGGCTCCCTTTGAGTGCCGGGAGCCGAAGACGCCTGGCGGAGGGCCTGGTGCGTCGTGCCGACGCCCTGCCGGACTGTCTGATCTCCGCCCTGCTGGGGCTGCGGATGGGGAAGCGGCCGGACCCGGATCTTATGGACCGCTATCTCGGCAGGGTGGCGCCGAGCGGGGTTGCCCTGATTCTGCGGTATTGGCCCGAGGGGGTGGCCCCGTCGAACGGGGCCCTGCTCCACCTGATCCACCAGGACGACGACCGCGTGCTGGTGCCCCTGCTCAGCGCGATGAAACAGCGCTTTCCGGCCGCCGCGCTTCGGTTCCGTGCGCGACTGACCGCGCTTTTGGAGCACCCGGCCCCGACGGTGCGGGTCTGGAGCCGTGCCCTGCTGCCCCGGCCGGACGGCGTGCAGTGAGCATTCGACGACGGTAGTCCGGGCTACGGGAGCCCGCCCTTGGGCCCCTCGTACCGTTCGAGGGTCAGGAGCGCCTCCTCCCCGTCGTAGAGCGTCCTGCCCGTGGGCGCCGGGCCCTCCGGGGGCACCGGCCGCAGCGCGAAGGTCCCGACCTCGACCCGGGCGCCGGGCGAGGCGGAGCCCGCCAGCGCCCGTGCGGCCAGGCGCGCGGAGTCCAGCATGAAGTCCTTGCGTATCTCGACGGAGCAGGAGAGCCTGAGCCGTTCCCCCGGCCCCAGGACGGGCAGCGGGCAGTTCTCGCCGGACAGGAGCCAGGGGCCGTCCAGTCCGTGCACCATCCAATCGAGCCGTACGGATGCGTCGTTGGAGCTCGGCGCGGCGATCTCGAGGTCCAGAACGTATCGGCCGCCTTTCTCAAGCTGGATGTACTGTCCACCGGAGAGCCATATCTTGGACTCGATGCCGGGCGGGTCCTCGGAGGCGGCCCAGGCGGGGGCCCGGAAGGACGACCCGTCCGGAAGGAAGCGCCAGACCGCGGATCCGCTCCGTTTCCCCGCGTCCTGCTCGAAGGCCCGGGCCGCCCAGGAGAGCAGCGACGTCCCGGACCCCAGGGGCTCCGCCTTCGCACCGTTCGTGAGGGCGAAGGGCGAGCCGGAGACGGTGTATTTCACGAAATCCCCGGGGCCGAAGTCCTTCATCAGGAGGGCGTCGCCCGACACGATGAAGAAGCGGTCCCCCCAGGAACCGGGGAGGGCCCGCCGTTCGGAGGCCGCGTAGTCGCGGAAGATGCTGCGTCCTCCGATCGCGTCGGCCGAGGCGGCCAGCCCCGCGTAGTCGAGGATCGACAGGGGCAGGTCGGCGAGTCCGAAGAGCCCCTCGTTGACCGCGGACACGGGGGGCGTGCCGTGTTTCCGGGGCGGCAGGGCCACGCAGAGCCCCCAGTTGCCGGCCAGCAGGATGTCGGCGTTCATGCCGTGCGACTCGTCCGAGGTGAGGATGACCAGGGTGTCCTCCAGGACGCCCTCCTCCTCCAGCCGGGACAGGAACAGGTCGACGGCGTCGTCCAGGAATGCGACGCTCCTCAGCTTCGGGGGAAGCCCCTCGCCCCCGGCGTAGTCGTCCGGCAGGGTGTAGGGATGGTGCGTCCCCACGGTCAGCAACGTCAGGAACCAGGGCGCGGATTCTCCCCGCTCCCGTGAGCGCCTGCGCCGCTCGTTCAGCTCCCCGATCTTCCTCAGGCTCTGGAGGAGGAAGTCCCGGTCGTTGATGCCCCATCGGGTGAAAAAGGCGCTCGAGTCGGGCTCGAACCACTCCTCGCCCAGGACCTCGCCGAAGCCGATCCGCTTCATGAAGCGGTCCTTGTCCATGAACCTCAGCCCGGCGGCCTGGAGGTAGGTCGTGTTGTAGCCGTTCCGGGCCAGGACGCCCGGCAGGCTGTCGTTGGAGGCGGTCTCGGGCCGGGCGAGCAGCTCCTGGACGATGGGGGTGCCGTCGGTGAGCCGGGGGTAGTCCGCGCAGAGCATCGAGTAGAGGCCGTTGATCGTCTGGTTCCGGTGCGAGAGGAAGTTGGGGACCCTGAGGCCCCGCTCGGCCCAGCGGCTGGTCTTTGGCATGGTGAAGTCCGACGATCCGTTCACGAACGTCACGTTCTGGCTCACGTAGCCGCCGGGGATGCCCTCCAGAACGACGAGCAGGACGTTGGGGGGCTCGTCCGGCCCCGCCGTGAGGGGGACCCCGGAGAGGTCGTGCGCGAGGCGAGGCAGGCCCCCGGGCAGGCCGGCGCCTCTGGAGAGAAAGGACCGGATCTGCGTGACGAGCGGATTTCCGTTCCCCCCGGGCCCGGGGACGAGAAGGGACGCCGACAGGAGCAGGGCGAGCGCCGCCGGGGCCCGGCCCCGCAGCCGGACGAGGCGCAGGTCCAGGCGCGCAAGGAGCGCGCCGAGGAGGACGGCGCCGAGGAGGGCGGGGAGGGCCGAGGCGTCCAGGGAGGCGAGAAGAAAATGGGGGTCCAGGAGGTATTTTGCCTGCTCCGGGGTCGGCAGGGCGTGCATCGCCGAGAAGTAGGCCGTCACGAGGCCGTAGTACCCCCACAGGAGGAGCGAGGACAGGACGGAGACGCTCCTGGAGCGGGTGCGGGCCTGAAGCGAGGCGGTCGTCAGGACCCAGAGGGCGATGACCCCGATATCGGCGGCCCCGCCCAGGAGGAGGGCGCCGAGGTGGCCCTGCCCCGCACGGTTGAAGGCGAGACGAAAATACAGGGCCGGAAGGATGTCGATCAGAAAAAGTCTTGTGCTCCACCACATGGCGAACGTGCCTCCGGAGTCTGTTTTCCTGGTTCTTTCGGCAGGATGGAGGTAATGATAGACCGCCTCGCGGAGGGGCGTCAACCGGCAAAACCCCGCTTCGGGCCCCTGCAGTACGGGGGAATACGCCGGGGCCAGGCCCCGTAGCCCCCGAACCCCACCTCGGCGGTGGGGGGCAGTGTGGGCTGGGGCTCCCTGGGCCTTGCGGCCCTGGTGCCGCCGGGCGTGCGCCAGTGACGGCAGCAAACAAAAAAAAGGCGGCCCCCCGAGTCGGGGGCCGTCCTTTTGTTGTCTTTTCGTAAACCCCCGGCTCCGCCGGGGGTTCAGGTAGCTTCTAGCTATGAGAAGAGTTTTCCCTCAAGTAAAGTGAAAGGACGTCGATCCGCATCACGATACAGGAGGGAAAAGGTGGACAAGGGAACCTTAGCACACACGAGTTGGAATTGTAAATATCATATAGTGTTTGCGCCGAAGTATCGCCGCCAGATAGTCTACGGTCGCTACAAAGTGGAGATAGGCAAGATAATCCGGACCTTGTGTGAGCGCAAGGGAATAGAGATTATCGAGGCGGAATTGTGTCCGGATCACATTCATATGCTGGTCAGCATCCCACCGAAAAACAGCGTGTCTGAAATTATGGGCTATGTAAAGGGCAAGAGTTCGTTGATGATCTTCGACCGATTTGCGAACTTGAAATATCGCTACGGGAACCGTCGATTTTGGTGCCGAGGCTATTACGTGGATACGGTGGGAAGGAATCAAAAGCGGATAGCCGAGTATATTCGAACGCAGTTGTCGGAGGATAAGGTCAATGATGAGTTGAACCTGAAGGAGATGTATGACCCGTTTACGGGTGAAGCTGTGGTAAGAGAAGGCAAATAACGGGCCCCTTTAGGGGCAGCCGGAGACGAAGTTGCGGGCGGCGTAACTTCAGGGCCCGTCAGGGCTGCCGGTATGGGGCCCTTACAGGGCCGGTGCAAACCACCGGCTCAGCCGGTGGTTCTGATTCGCCGGCCGGGACGGGTTAGGGCCGGGCGTTCCTCAGGGACTCCACCTCGTCCGGGGACAGACCCGTGTACTCCGCAATCTGCTCCGAGGACAGGCCGTGCGCCAACATCCGCCGTGCGGTATCGGCCCTTCCCTCGGCCCTTCCCTTCGCTTCACCCTCGGCCCTTCCCTTGGCTTCGCCCTCGGCCCATCCCTTCGCCAGGGCTGCGGCCTCGAGCCTCTCCCTGTAGCGGTCTTCGTCCCACCGGTTCATCAGGTCCACGATGTACGCCAAACGCTGGTCCCGGTCCTGAAAAAACTCGCGCTCCAGAAGCAGAGCCTCCCCGATCCTCGGTTCCTCCTCCGCGATTCGGCCCATCTCGTCACCTCGCATCCCGTCAAGATAGCCCAGCCAGCGCTCCAGCTTGTTGCGGGGGCGCCGGCCGGCCCTCCTCTCCATCCTGTCCTTCGGCAACTCGAAATACACGATCTGAAGGTCTTCGCAGAGTCGGCGGCCGCTCGCGTCGTTGCGGATGGAGTAGCTGTTGCGGCACCCCCGCTCCTCCGGAAAGAGCTCGAAGTCCAGAAGGTTCAGCGAGATCGTCCGCACCGTTTCGGTATAGTCCGCCCCGCGCTCCAGGGTCGCGGAGTACAGCAAGGCCCAGTAATAGAGGGTCCGCTTCAGGTAGTCCGGGTCGGGTCGGACCTGAACCTCCAGATTGACCAGCTCTCCGTCCAGGCGCGCAGCGATGTCGAGTCGGCTGCCCTTCCCGGACGCGCGCAGGGGCGACAGCTCGTTGTTGATGAAGGAGACCGACGAGAAGGCCCGCTCTCCGTCCGGAAACATCAGGGCATTGAGCAGGTCGAGAAAGAGCTCCGAACGGTCCGGCCTCCCGAAGAGGAACTTGAAGAGGACGTCGACCAAAGGGCAGACCCGCCCCCGGCCGATGTCTCGGAGGATCTGCGTCCTGGTCCCGGAACGAGGGGAGTAGAAGAGGTCCGAGTCCGCCTTCTCCGCGCGTCCGTCCATCCGAGTCTGGCCCTGATCTTTCGATGCCGTATCCCTGAAGGCCATCGCCACCGCCCCCCTTCGAGCCCGATGCCATTATAGCAAAAGGGCGTAAGCGGCAAAACCCACCCCGAACCCCACCCCTGCGGGGGTGGCGCGCCGCGCCGGGATGGCCTGTAATGGAAGCAGGAACGGGTTGCGGGAATTTTGCGGCGGTTTTCGGCTTTGGGCCCCCCGGGGGGGAGCCCGGACGTGGCGTCCGTCGACCTGAGGTTCTACGCACTGGGCACGAACAGCTCGGCGATCGGCAAGGGCCTGCCGGTGGGGACGCACACGTTTGTGGGCTCACCGTGGTGGTCCCGGCGAAGGACCAGCGCGGGTACTTCCGCCCGTCGAGCGGCCCCACGGACGTCGGTTCGTGGCAGAGCGGCGCGACGCCTCCGACCACCACGCCGCCAACCACCACGCCTCCGAGCAAGACCCCGCCGGACACGCCGGGGTCCGAGCCTGCGACGGAGCGCTCCGGCGGTGGGTGCAGCGCGGGGTGGGGCCTCCTGGGCTCCCTGGGCCTTGCGGCCCTGGTGCTGCCGGGCGTGCGCCGGCGCCGGGCGCGCCGGTGACGGCAGCAAACAAAAAAAGGCGGCCCCCCGAGTCGGGGGCCGGCCTTTCAGCCTGTTCCTGAATCTTCCCGCATAGCGGTTTCACCTCTTGGAGCGCAAGGGGCCCGGACTTCATTCGATCCGGGCCCCGCCTTTTGTGGAGAGGGCCTCGAATTGCGGGGCCTGCGTCAGCTTTCCTGAATTCTCCTGCACTCCAGGTAGTACCGTTTGTCCTCCGCGTGGCCGATGGAGAAGCTCTTTTTGGGGAACGGACCGGAGCGGACGATGGACGCAAAGAGCTCGTGCTTCTCCATCTTCGGCAGCAGGATCGCTGCGCCGCCGGGGCGGCCGCCCATCTCGAGGGCCGTATCGTCGTTGTGGATGTAGTCTATCCGCCCGCCGTGCGCGGCGGCGTAGCCCTGGCAGAAATCCTCCGCGGCCCCGATGATCTGTCCGATGGTCATGCCGCCGACGGCGATGCGCTCCTCCCGCTGCCCGGCGAGCAGCCGGAGCGTGTGCACGGAGCCCGAGGCCCGGCCGCGCTCGGACCAGAACGCCTTGGCGGCGTCGAGGAAGCCCTGCGCGCCGGTTTCGAACAGCACCCTGTGGATCGGCTCGAAGCGGATGGCGTCGTCGTGGATGTTGACCAGCTCCACCAGGCTGAAGCGGGCGGGGTGCCTCTCGAGCCGCTCGGGCGGGAGCCCGCTTTTCTTGAGCTCCTCCCAGCAGTTTTTGGCTGCGGCGAGGCTGTGGTTGCCGTCCCCGATGGCGAAGGCCGCCGGGGCCGCTCCCGCGCGGCGTTCGCATATCGACCGGGCGTAGGCGTCCACCTCCCGGAGCAGGGCGGCCGCGTCGTCCCCGCTCACCAGCCGGCCGTGCAGATGCCCGCCGCCGCAGTTGAGGCTGAAGTCGTACACCGTCGGCAGCGCCGATCTTCCGGCCTCCAGCGGGCCCAGGACGTCGTCCCGTTCGTCGTCCATCAGCACCATGATGTGCGGCATCTCCAGCGGTGCGTCGCGCCGCACCCGCACCCGCGGGGGCAGACGGTCCGGGACCGTGCCCTCGGTGGCCCGGACGGGCGAGGCCGAGGCGGCCGTGTAGTCGTACGCCTCCAGGTCCAGCGCGGCCACGATGCCCCGCCGGACCTGGCCGTCCGGCAACGTGCGCTCCAGATAGATGCAGCTGTCCGGCAGCGCCCGGAGTACGCCGGCGTCGAGGTATCGGCGCATGGTCGCGTTGATGGTCCTCGCCTCGGCAAGCGGGTCCCTCCGATCCAGATACGCCTCCGGCAGCATCAGCCGCAGGGTGCTGGGCGCCTCCCCGACGTACCCGTCCAGAGCGTCCCAGTAGCCCGGCTGGGAGGAGAACTGGTCGCAGGCGACGACGCTCCATTTGGCCATGTCGCAGCCCGCGGGGACGAGGATGTCCGCCGTCCTGAATATTCCGTTCATCGTTCGCTCCTCCGTCCGCATCGCTTCAGGAAAGGCCCTCGATGATGTCCACCAGCTCCGCGCCGATGCGCTTTTGGGCCTCCCCAGTGCCGGCGCCGATGTGGGGCGTGCAGGAGACGGAGGGGTGCCGGGCGAGCGCCCAGTTGGGCTCCTTCTCGTCGAGCCAGACGTCCAGGCCTGCGGCCCTTACCTTTCCGGAGTTCAGGGCGTCCAGCAGCGCCGCCTCGTCCACGTTGCTCCCGCGGGAGACGTTGATGATGACGACGCCGTCCTTCATCTTGGAGATGCTCGCGGCGTCCACCAGCGGTTTGTCCCCGCCGGGCGCGCACAGGGTGACGATATCGGACTGCGCGAGCAGCTCGTCCATCGGGACGAAGCGCATCGTCCCGCTCTCCGCGCCCTCGGGCTTGTTGCGGTGGACGACGGAGAGGACGTTCATGCCCAGCGCCTGCCCCTTTTCCCCGACCATCCGGCCGATGCGGCCGTATCCGATCACGCCCATGGTTTTCCCCGCCAGCTCGAAGCCTTTGGAGTAGGCCTTCTTCTCCCACCTGTTCTCCCTCATGGTGTGGCCTGCGATGGAGATGTGGCGGGCGCAGGAGAAGAGCAGCGCGACGGCCAGCTCCGCCACGGCGTTGGAGGAGGCGCGGGGCGTGTTCCGGACCTGCATGCCCGCCGCCTCGGCGTGGTCGACGTCGATGTTGTCCACGCCCACGCCGGCCCGGAGGATGAGTCTGAGGCGGCCCCCCTTTGCCGCGTCGATCTGGGGCCGCTCGATTTTTGTGGCGGAGCGGACGATGACGGCGTCGAATTCCCGGAGCGCCGGCCCCAGGGCCTCCGGATCGTAGAACCGCTCCACGACCTCATGGCCGCCCGCGCGAAGCCTTGCCGCCGCGCCCGCGTCCATCCCGTCGGTGACCAAGATTCTCATGGACATAGGAAATTCCCCTTTCCGAAAAAACGGTCTTGGCCGTTCGCCGGAGCGTGCCGCGAAACGGCGCCGCAGTCGAAAAAATCCGACGGAACGGAGTTTTTACGAGCGCCGAGCCTCGTATTGCCGAAGAAAATCGACCAGGGCCTCGACGCCCTCCCTCGGCATCGCGTTGTAGATGGAGGCGCGCAGGCCGCCGACGCTCCTGTGACCCTTGAGGTTGTCGAACCCTGTGGCCTTGGCGGCGGCCACCACCTCCGCGTCCTCCTCCTTGCTGGGCGTCGCGAACGGCACGTTCATCAGGGAGCGATCCTCCTTGGACACCGTGCCCCGGAAGAGAGTGCTGCGGTCCAGGAAATCGTAGAGGATCGCGGCCTTCTCGCGGTTGCGCCGGTCCATCTCGGCCAGGCCGCCCATATCGAGAAGGTACCTGAAGATCTTCCCGCAGCAGTAGATGGCCCAGCAGTTGGGGGTGTTGTAGAGGGAGTCGGCGTCGGCATGGATCTTGTAGCTGAGGTAGGTCGGCACGGTCGGGGCCAGATCCTCCCGGATCAGGTCCTCCCGGATGATGACGACGGCCATGCCGGCGGGGCCGACGTTCTTCTGCACTCCGGCCCAGATGAGCCCGTATCGGTCCACCTCGCAGGGGCGGGAGAGGAACATGGAGGACTGATCGGAGACCAGGACCTTGCCCCGGGCATCCGGGAGCCGGTAATAGGTGGTGCCGTGGATGGTCTCGTTTTCGCAGATATAGACGTAGTCCGCATTCTCGGGGATGTCTAGGCTGGAGCAGTCGGGGATGTAGGAGAAGTTCCTGTCCTTGGACGACGCGACAATCCGCACCTCGCCGTACTTCCGTGCCTCGGCGATGGCTTTCTGGGACCAGGCGCCGGTCTCGACGCAGCAGGCGACGCCGTTCTTCATCAGGTTCATGGGGACCATGGCGAACTGCACGTGTCCGCCGCCCTGGACGAAAAGGATCCTGTAATTGTCCGGAATGCCCATGAGTTTGCGCAGATCCGCCTTTGCCTCGGCCAGGATGTCCTCGAAGGCCTTGGAACGGTGGCTCATCTCCATGACGCACATGCCGCTTCCGCGGCAGTTCATCATCTCGGCGGCGATCTCCTCCAGAACGGGCTCGGGCATCATGGCCGGCCCGGCGGAAAAGTTGTACGTGCGACCGTAATTCATAAGGATCAGCTTCTTTCCTTCCGAATTTTGCCGTCGGAACGGGGCGGCGAGCTCTTCCCCACGCCGCGGCCTCGGGCTCCCCCCGCGGATGTCGGGGGCCTCTCGCAGCGCAGCGCTACTATATCAAACGCCGACGGCCCCGACAAGGTAAGGTTTTCCGGGGGAATCCCGGCCCTGCAGAACGGGCGTGCTTCCCGTCGTTCCCTTCGACGGAAGGGGCCCGGCGTTTGACTTTATCCCTGCCTTGCCCTAAAATTCGACTCACAGTCGAATATCGTTTGCGGGGGAACTGAAGTTCGTTGAGAAGGTTAAAACCTGACCCCTTGAACCTGTCGGTTAATACCGGCGCAGGGAAGCAAAGCCGTAAGCGCACAGCGTTTCGTTGGATTCGGGGCGCCTTCCTTGACTCGGAGGGCGCCCTTTTATTATTGAAAGGAGGCGTTTTCGCCATGAAGAAAGTATTGAGCATAGCGGGCTCCGACTGCAGCGGAGGGGCGGGGATCCAGGCGGATCTGAAGACGTTCTCGGCCCACGGGGTCTTCGGGATGAGCGTCGTCGTCTCGGTGGTGGCGGAGAACACCAGCCGGGTGATCGCCATCCAGGATGTGACGCCGGATATGATCGAAAAGCAGATGGACGCCGTCTTCGAGGATATCGAGGTGGATGCCGTCAAGGTGGGGATGCTCTCCACGCCGGACTGCATGAGGGCCGTGGCGGCGGGACTGAGGCGCTACGCGCCCCGGAATGTGGTGATCGACCCCGTCATGTACGCCAAGAACGGCTGCGCCCTGATGGACCCGAACGCGGTGGGCTCGTTGATCGAGACGATCGTCCCCCTTGCGGAGGTCCTGACCCCAAACATCCCGGAGGCCGAGCGGATCGCCGGCATGAAGATCGGCTCTCGGGCCGACATGGAGACGGCGGCGCGCCTCATCCATGCCATGGGGTGCCGGAACGTTCTGGTGAAGGGAGGCCACGCCGTCGGCGACGCCGTCGACGTCCTGTTCGACGGGACGGAGTTCCGGCGCTTCGAGGCGCGTCGCATCGACACCAGGAACACGCACGGCACGGGCTGCACCTTCTCGTCGGCCATCGCCGCGAACCTGGCGCTCGGACACGACGTCGCCGGGGCCGTCGCACGGGCGAAGCGCTACGTCACCACGGCCATCGAGCACGCGCTGCCCATCGGCAAGGGGCATGGCCCCACGCACCATTTCTACGATCTCTACCGTGAGGGATTGAAGGGGATGGAGAGGGAGGTGGAGGCATGACCACGGCCGACAGGGTATCCACCTTCAGCCAGACGCTCCTGTGGTTCGGGGCCGCCGTCTCCATCGCCGAGATCCTCACCGGGGCGCTGTTGGCGCCCCTCGGGCTGGAGAGGGGGATGGGGGCGATCCTGCTGGGGCACGTCATCGGGGCCGCACTGCTCCTCCCCGCCGGGCTGATCGGTGCGCGAAGCGGCCTGTCCGCCGCGCGGTCGGTCCGCATCTCCTTCGGCCGGTACGGCTCCTACGCCTTCTCCGTCCTCAACCTGATGCAGCTGCTGGGCTGGACGGCCATCATGATCGTCAGCGGGGCCAAGGCCATGGACGGCATCACGGGGGAGCTCTGGGGGTTCCGGGACGAGGTCCTGGGCTGCGCAGTCATCGGACTTCTGATCGCCCTTTGGGTGCTGATGGGCATCAGGAATCTGGCGCGGGTCAACGTCGTCGTGGTGACGATGCTCTTCGTGCTCTCCCTGGTCCTGGGCTTCACGGTCTTCGGGCGTCCGCCCCTGGGGGCTCCGGCGGGGGAGCCGATGTCCTTCGGAGCGGCCGTGGAGCTCAACGTCGCCATGTCGCTCTCCTGGCTGCCCCTCATCTCCGACTACACCCGAAGGCTCCGGCGTCCGTTCTCGGGCACGGCGGGAAGCGTGCTGGGCTACTTTGCCGGAAGCGTGCTGATGTTCGCCATCGGCCTGGGGGCCGCCCTCTATGCGGGGACCTCCGACATCGCGCAGATCCTGCTTTCGGCGGGACTGGGGCTCGTCGCCCTGCTGATCGTCCTGTTCTCCACCGTCACCACGACCTTCCTGGACGTCTACTCGGCCGGGGTGAGCGCGGCCAACCTCAGCGAGAGCCTGAACGAGAAGGTGATCGCCGTCTTCGTTTGCGTGCTCGGGACCGTTCTGGCCACGTCGGTGCCCATGACGCAGTACGAGAACTTCCTGTTCTTCATCGGCTCGGTGTTCGCCCCCCTGTTCGCGATCCTGTTCACGGACTACTGGCTCTTCGGCAGGCGGGAGATCGATCCCGGCTGCGCGCTGGACCTCAGGAACGCCGTCCTGTGGGCGGCGGGCTTCGCCCTCTATCGGCTGCTCCTGCCCTACAGCTCCCCGGTGGGGATCACCCTGCCGGTGATGCTGCTGATCGGCGCGCTGAGCTTTGCCGTCGGGCTGGTGGGCCGCAGGAGGTGCCGCCCGCGGGCGTAGCGACGGACGGCCCGCAGACGGCCCGCCCTGCCGGAGCGATGAAAGATGTTCCTGCGACCGGCGCGATTCCGCCCCTCGCTTGACGGTGTGGTGAATCTACTCTAAAATGCAGGCGGCTTCATGAGTTTTTGGACTTGAGGTGGGATGTTCGGCGTTTTTTAAATTCCCGTTTTCCGAGGGATCCTGAGGAGGAAAAGTCCATGTTCCTGAAGAAAGGCGCTCTGTTCTCGTGTGCATTCCTTTTCGTCCTGGCTCTGCTCGCCCTGTCCGGCTGGATTCCCGCCGAAGCGGCGGACAAGAAGGTCTACATCGGCATGTGCATCCATTCCACGGACAACGAGTACTGGAACCAGGAGGCGGAGGGGGGCAAGGAATTTGCCAAGACCCTGCCCGAGGGCGTTGCCGAGGTGCAGGTCCTGACCTGCGACGGCGACGACGAGAAACAGTTGAACGGCATCAAGGCCTTCATCGCCAGCCATCCGGGCGAGTGCATCCTTTATGTCGACCCCAGCAACGCTCCCAACACGGCCGTCATCGCCGAGGTCTGTGAGGATGCGGGGGTCTACTGGACCAGCGTCTGGCACCTGGCCAAAGGGCTCAACCCCATGAACTACAAGTATTATGTGGCCCATCAGTCCGTCGATGGCGTCAAGCAGGGCTACGACATCGCCATCGATCTCTTCAGGAACTTCAAGACGCCCAACAAGGGAAAAATTCTGGCGCTGCAGGGCCAGCTGGGCAACGATTCCGCGGTGGAACGCTACGAGGGCTTTCAGAAGGCCCTGAAGGAGAACCCCGACGTCGAGCTGCTGGATATGCAGGTCGCCGACTGGAACCCCCAGAAGGCTCTGAACATCACGGAGACCTGGCTTGCCAAGTTCAATGAGGTCGATGGGATCTGGTGCGCGAACGACGGGATGGCCCTGGGCGCCATCCAGGCGCTGAAGGCCAAGGGGCTGAACGGCAAGGTCAAGGTTTGCGGCGTGGACGGCGTCTCGGGGGCGCTCGAGGCCATCGAGGCCGGGGACATGGTCTGTACCGTCGCGAACAACGGCTACCTCCAGGGCGGCTACGGCGCGGCCTACACGTATGCGGCCCACACCGGCAAGATCGATCCCTCGAAGATGCCGGCCGAGAAGCGCCTGTTCTACACGGAGGGTTATTTCGTCAACAAGGACAACCTGGCTGCCTACAGGAAGGATTTCGTGGAGAACCGGCCGGTCTACGACTTCGACAACCTCGATTTCGCCATAGCCCGGCCGATGGCGCTGGACGGAAAGTAGGACGCAGGTCCCTTCATTACCTAAAGGACGCGTTCGTTCGGCTTTCGCGCAATAGCAACACGATCCTTGGGGGGACCTTCTGCGGATGGTCCCCCTTTTCCATAAGGAGATTTTTTGCATGAGAGAGGAATCCATTTGCAAGGCCCCGCAGGCGAAGACGATCGCGGAGGAGTTCGTCGACAGGATCAACGCGGAGCGGAGGCGCGAACACCTGGTGAGGACGGCGCCGCTGATCGTCCTGATCGCTTTGGCCCTCCTGGGCTCCGTCTTCGTGGAGGGGTTCTTTGGCCTGGCCAATCTGAGAAACCTTCTGAACCAGTCCTCCATCCCTCTGGTTCTGGTGACCGGTTTGGCCTTCGTTATCCTGGTCGGGAGCATCGATCTCTCGATCGAGGGGGTGATGGGCTTTTCGGGCTCCATCGTCACCCTGATGGTCGCGAACTCCAAGAACGCCATGGACCTCGGTTTCTGGGCGATCCCCATCACGATCGCCGCGGGGACGCTCTTCGGCGCTCTCAGCGGCCTTCTGCACGTAAAGCTCCGCATCCCCTCCTTTATCGTCACCTTCGGCATGGGGAGCGTGGCCACCGGACTGGGGGTCCTGTCCTACCGGGGGATGCCCGCGACGGTGACCGACCCCCTCTTCGCCTCCATCGCACAGGGCTCGTTCCTGCACATTCCCTACCTGAACTGGATCGCCCTTCTCGTCTTCGGAGCGGGGTGCTTCCTGCAGAACTCCACGGCCTTCGGCAGGGCGGTCTATGCGATCGGGGACAACGAGGCGGTGGCCCGCTCCAACGGAATCCGTGTCGATCGGGTGAAGATCGAGGCTTTTGCCTGGTGCGCCTGCTGTGCCGCCATTGCGGGGGTGCTCGGCGCCATTCGCCTGAATCGGGGCGAGGTGATCATCGGCAAGGACAACCTCTTCACGACCATCACGGCTCTGGTCGTCGGCGGGGTCTCCCTCGCGGGGGGCAGCGGCGGCATGTTCCGCGCGCTGGTCGGGGTCGTCATCGTCACCGTCATCCAGAACTGCATGATCCTGATCGGAGTGGACCCCTACAAACAGGAGGCCATCAAGGGCGTGATCATCATCCTTGCGGTAGCCCTCAGCGTCTCGCGGGGACGCAGGGTCGTCGTCAAATAGGGGAACGGAGATGGACGAGAAGATTCTGTTTCGGGCGGAGGGAATCGCCAAGCGCTACGGCCCCAATACGGTGTTGAAGGACATCGACCTCGATATCCGGCCGGGAGAGGTGATGGGGCTGATCGGGGAGAACGGGGCGGGGAAGTCCACGCTGCTGCGGATCCTCGCCGGGGTGGAGGCCGCCGACGAGGGGAGCATGACCCTTCGCGGGCGGCCCTTCCGGTGCCGCAACATGATCGAGGCCAACCGCATGGGGGTGGGCATGGTCTTCCAGGAGCAGTCCCTGGTCCGCAACCTGACCGTCGCTCAGAATATGTATCTGGGGCGGGAGGATGCCTTCCGCGAGCGGGGCTTCATCCGCTGGTCCAGGATGAACCGTGCCGCGGGGGAGGCCCTTCGCGAGATGGGGCTGGATTCGGTCGACCCGATGCGGCCGGTCATGGACCTGAGCTTCGCCCAGCGCCAGATGGTGGAGATCGCCAAGGTGTTCAATGCCGTCGCCGGCGCGGGCGGCCGTGCGCTCATCCTTCTGGACGAGCCGACCTCCGTGCTGAACGAGCGGGAGGTCGAACAGCTCTTCCTGGAGGTCCGCCGCCTGCGCGACGCGGGAAACTCCGTGGTCTTCGTCTCCCATCGTCTCGACGAGGTCCTCGAGATCTCGGACCGCATCTATGTCATGAAGGACGGCCGGCGGGCCGACTGCCTGCCCCGTTCCGCCGCCGATGCCGCGCTCCTGTACGAGAAGATGGTCGGACGGGAGACGACGGATCGGTATTTCAGGACGCACCTCCAGACGATCCCCGGAGAAAAGGTTCTGCTGGAGGTGGAGGGGCTGTCGCTGAAGGGCGTGTTCCGCGACGTCTCCTTCCGGCTCCATGAGGGCGAGGTCCTGGGGATCTGCGGCGTTGAGGGATCCGGAAAGGAGGCCCTCTGCGACGTCCTCGTGGGCGATGTCGGACCCAGCTCCGGGAGCATCGCGATCGGGGGCGTGCCTTGTCGGCTCGGGTCGCCGCGTCAGGCATTGCGCAGGGGCGTCCTGGCCATCCCCAAGGAGCGCCGCGTCGAGGGGATGGTCGACATCATGAGCGTCTCCGACAACATCGTGCTCTCGAACCTCGGGGCGGTCAGCCGCTATGGGGTGATCTCCGAGCGGAGGCGCCGTTCGGTCGCCGGGGAATGGGTGAACAAGCTCCGGATCAAATGTTCGGGGATCTTCGAGCGCATGGGCCGTCTCAGCGGCGGGAACGCTCAGAAGGTCGTCTTCGCCCGGGCCATGTTGAGCGGGGCCCGAATCCTGATCCTGAACCATCCGACCCGCGGGGTGGACGTGGGGTCCAAGGAGGAGATCTACGAGCTGATCCGGGAGATGACGGCTCGGAGGATCGCCGTCATCCTGTTGGGGGATACCCTGGACGAGTGCATAGGGCTTTCGAGCCGCATCCTGGTCATGAAGGACGGGCTCGTCAGCCGCAGCTTCGACAGCCCTGCGGATGCAAAACCCTCTCAGGTCGAGATCGTACGCTGTATGATGTAGGGGCTTCGCCCTCTCCGCGGGCTCTCGCCGCGGGGGCGGGGCGAGAAGGGTCTTCCGCTCGTCCCGTTTTTTGAAACTAGGAGGCATCGGAGTATGTCCGTCTCTCGAAATCGCGTTCTGCTCTTCCTGAGCCGGTACCTCGGGATCCTGGGGGTGGTCGGCGTGACCTCCGCTTTCACCTGGATCAACCCTCACTTTCTGGGGCCGCTCAACGTAAGGAACATCCTTACGGATACCGCCCCTCTGCTGTTGATGTCCGCGGGCGTGACCCTCGTGCTGCTGCTGGGGTCGATCGACCTCTCCACGGGGTCGCTCTGCACTCTGACCTGCGTGATCACGGGGCTTTACATCGGAGACTACGGCAACGTCGTCATCCCGGCGATGGTCCTGGTCGGGCTGGCCGCGGGGATGGTGAACGGGCTGCTGTTCACGCGGCTCAAGGTGCCGTCCTTCATCGTCACGCTGTGCACTTCGGCCGTGTGGCAGTGCTTCGCGCTCCTGATCTCGGGAGGCGCCCCGAAGGGCATACCGATCCCCGCATGGCCGCGCATTGCCTGGACCAAAACGTTGGTGCTCGGGATGCCCATCCTCTTCGTCCTTTCCCTTCTCGTCCTTCTGGGGCTTCACTTTGTCGAGCGCAGGACCGTGCTGGGGCGTGAGATCTTCGCCGTCGGCGCGAACGAGCCCGCCGCCCGAAAGATGGGCCTGAACCTCGAGCGGGCGAAGCTCTTCGCCTTCATGGCCAGTGGGGTGGGGAGCGCCCTCGCGGGCGTGCTCTACGCCATCAAGCTCAAAAGCAGTCTGCCGACCATCGGGCTGACCCTGAATCTTCTGGCCATCGCGTCGGTCGTATTGGGCGGAACCGCCCTGACCGGCGGGAGGGGGGGCGTCCACAGGACCCTCATCGGCGTCGTGCTGGTCATCCTCATTCAGAACGGGTTGAACGTCGTGGGGGTCGATGCCTTCTGGCAGCAGATCGTCTTTGGCGCCCTCATCATCGTTGCCATCAACCTGAACGCGGACAAGTCCGGCTCGGATGTCATCGTCAAATAGCCGGAACGCGGAGCGGACGCTGCAACACCATACTCGCAAGACCATATTCGATCGAGGGGAGAATGCCCGTGAACGTTTGCCGAACCCGGATCCTCGCCGAGAGGATCCGATTGGAAAGCATGAGGTGCATGGCCTCCGAGGGCTGCGGACACGTCGGCGGCGTGCTGTCGGCGGCCGAGCTGGCGGCCGTGCTGTACGAGGATGTCCTGACCTGTTTCCCGTCCGACCCCGGCCGCATGGACCGGGACCGGGTGGTGCTGTCGAAGGGGCACTGCGGCCCGGTCCTCTATGCCGCACTGGCCCTCAAGGGATTTTTCCCGCTCGGGGAGCTCACGACCCTGAACAGGAACGGCACCCGGCTGCCCAGCCACTGCAATTGCCTCGATACGCCCGGAATCGACATCAGCACCGGTTCCTTGGGCCAGGGGGCCTCCCTGGCCGCCGGGATCGCCCTGGGAATGCGCCTGAAGGGGCTGTCGCGGTACACCTATCTGATCCTGGGCGACGGGGAGTGCGACGAGGGGCAGGTCTGGGAGGCGGCCCTGTTCGCCGCCCATTTCAAGCTGGGCAACCTGGTGGCCTTCATCGATCGGAACCGCCAGCAGCTGGACGGCTATACCTGCGACGTCATGGACGTCGGGGACCTGGAGGAAAAATTCCGGGCGTTCGGGTGGCACGCCCGGACGGTCGACGGGCACGATGTCCGGGCCATTTACGATGCGGTGGGGGCGGCCAAGGGTGAGGCCCGTCCCTCCGCGATCGTTCTGGAGACGGTGAAGGGCAAGGGGTGGAGCGTCTCGGAGGGCAGGCCGAACGTCCATCATCTGAAGATAAGCGAGGAGCAGTTTGCGCTTGCCGAGAGGGAGATCTCGGCGAGGATCGGCGAAATCGAGGCGAACGACGATGGCGTATAGATTGGGAGAGGGGCCCCTGGAGCTCAGGGATGCGTTGGTGGAGGAGCTGTGCCGTCTTTCCGGCGAGGACGAGAGCGTCGTGGTCCTGGACGCGGACCTCTCGCGGTCCTCGGGGCTGTTCCGGTATCGGGAGCGGTTCCCCGACCGTTTTTTCAACTGCGGGGTGCAGGAGGCCAACATGATGGGCGTGGCGGGCGGGCTGTCCTCCATGGGTTTCGTCCCCGTCGTGCACTCCTTCGCCTCCTTCGCCTCCAGACGCGCAACGGATCAGGTCTTCGTCTCCTGCCTCTATTCGCGGCAGAACGTCAAGATCATCGGGAGCGACCCGGGGATCTGCAACGCCGCAAACGGAGGCACGCACCTTGCCTACGAGGATCTGGGCATCATGGGCAGCCTCCCGGGGATGCAGATCGTCGACTTCACGGACGCGGTCATGATCCGCGACGTGCTTCCCCAGATCCTCTCCGCTCCGGGGACCTTTTACATGCGGCTTTTCCGCAAGACCAAGGTGCAGGTCTACCTTGAGGGGGAGCGCTTCACGCTGGGACGGGCCAAACGGGTACGGGAGGGAAGGGACCTGACCCTCATCGCGGCCGGGGCCGTCTCGATCCCCGAGGCCCTGGCCGCGGCGGAGCTCCTCTCCTCCCGGGGGATCGAGGCCGAGGTGGTGGACATGTTCACGCTCAAGCCGCTGGATCGGGAGTGCGTGATCCGGCAGGCCGAGAGGACGGGGGCGTTGATGACGGTGGACAACCACAACGCGCTCAACGGCCTGGGGGCTGCCGTCGCCGACGTGATCGCCCGGGAACGCCTGAACGTCCCCTTCGTGACATTGGGGATCCCCGACACCTGCGGGGAGGTGGGCACGGTGGACTACCTCAAGGCGAAGTACGGCATCGACAGGCAGAGCATCGTCGAAGCGGCCGAGCGGCTGATGCGGATGAAGGCCGGTCAGAGGTAGGCGGGGGTTTGCGATGCGGGCCCTCATGGGTATAGACGTCGGAACCTCGAGCGTGCGGTCGCTGATTCTGGATCCCCGGGGGCGGATTCTCTCGGTCTGTCGGGAGGAATACCGCTTCGATATCCCGGAGATCGGATGGGCGGAGCAGGATCCGGAGGTGTGGTGGCACGCCGTTTGCCGCACGGCGCGCCGGGCCGTCGGCCAGGCCGGGCTGGGCGGAGGGGAGATCGGGGCCGTCGGTTTTTCCGGGCAGATGCACGGCCTGGTTCCGGTGACCCGGTCCGGAGAGCCCGTGAGAAGGGCGATCATCTGGTGCGATCAGCGCTCTGCGGAACAGGTTCGGGCCATTCGGGAATCCCTCGGGGCCGCGCTGGGGCGGTACACCTGCAATACGGTCAACACGGGATCCCTGGTCGCCTCCCTGAAATGGATGCAGGAGAACGAACGGGAGAACTACGCCCGGACCTTTGCCGTCCTGTTGCCCAAGGACTACGTCCGCTTCCGGATGACGGGGCGGATTTCCACGGACTGGACGGACGCCGCGGGGACCCTGGCCTTCGACGTGGCCCGGGGATGCTGGTCCGAGGAATTTTTAGGGCGACTGGGCCTGCATGTGGAGCTCTTCCCGGAGGTCCTCGCCCCCTCGGATGTGGCGGGGCCCCTCGCCCCTGCGGCCGCCGAGGCGATGGGGCTGTCCACGGACTGCCTGGTCGTTCATGGCGGGGCCGACCAGGTGATGCAGGCCCTGGGGAACGGGATTTTGGAGCCCGGCGTCGCCTCGGTGACCATCGGGACGGGGGGGCAGGTCCTGAGCCTCCTGACGGAGCCTCGGTACGATCCGGGGCTGAGCTCCCACACGTTCAATTATCTGGCCCGTGGGCAATGGTATTTCATGGGGGCGACCCTGTGTGCCGGCCTGTCCCTGCGCTGGCTGAGGGACCATGTCCTGTCGGGGCTCTCCTACGGGGACATGGCCGCGCTTGCCGCCGAAGTTCCGCCCGGGAGCGAGGGGCTCGTCTACCTGCCCTATCTCCTCGGGGAGAGGACGCCCCACATGGACCCCGGTGCCCGGGGAATGTTTTTCGGGCTCTCCATGAAGCACGAGAGGGGCCATCTGATCCGCGCCGCGATGGAGGGGGTGGTCTATTCTCTCAAGGAGTGCTTCGCCGTCCTGGAGGCCCTGGGGATCCGGGTCCGTGAGGTCGTCGCCTCTGGAGGGGGAAGCAGGAGCCCCCTCTGGCTTCAGCTGCAGGCCGACATCCTGAACAAGGAGATCTACCTCTCCGATATGTCGGAACAGGCCTCGCTGGGGGCAGCCATCAACGCGGGGGTCGGCGTGGGGTGTTTCGATTCGTATTCCTCGGCCTGCAGGGGAATCGTCACGCGGTCGCCGAACCCCTACGTCCCGGATCCGGAGAACGCGGCGCGCTACGGGGAGGGGTTCGAGCGCTACAAAGCGCTTTATCGCAACACTCGGGAGCTGATGTAGGCGGCGTCGGGCCCCGGCGAGCTGCACCGCCCGAGGGCCTCGCCACACCGTCTTGCCGGGGATGGATTGAACGGGGACGAGGGACAGGAGGTTTTCCTATGAACAAAATCGGCATCCATTACGCCTATCGGGGCGCTGTTCACTCCGGAATACACCTTGCCGGGCTCTCTCAACCTCCTTTTCAATCGACGGAAGGTCAACGACCTGAAAGGGGCTCACGCGTCATGGGGCCGTCTTCGGGGCGGCGCATTTGGGGCGGGTTTCCGTTGGCCGTGGTGCTTTATCTCGCCGTCATGTCCTTCGTTCCGCACGCGGAGGGCTCCATCGTTTATGCCCTGGACGTGAACGTGACCCTCGACCGCGACGGTACCGCGCACTTCACGCAGCGGTGGGACGCCGAGCTCTCGGCCGGCGGGACGGAGTTCCTTCTGGCCCTCGATCCCGATGTGAAGGTGACCGATTTCTCCGTTGCGGACGAGTGGGGGCGCGTGTTCGAGAATGAGGGCAGGCGGTGGAATCCGCAGCGCAGCGCCGCGGAAAAGGAGGGGCGCTGCGGGGTCGTTCGGGGCGCGCGCGGCCTGGAGCTGCGCTGGGGACGTGCGGCGTCGGGGCGGCGCGTCTGCTACGTCTCCTGGACGGTCCCGGGCTTGGTCAAGGCCTATGACGACGCCGACGGCTTCCTGGTGCGCTTCCTCGACCGTGGGACGGACCCCATGCCTCGTCGGGTCCAGGTCCGTATCCGGCGGGCCGACGGCCCCCTCGCGGAGGGACAGGCCGAGGTCCGCACGCACGGCTTTCGGGGCGTCGCCCAGCTGGTGAGCGGCACCGTCGTCGTGCGAAGCTCGCAGCCGCTGAAGGAGGATAACTACATCGCCGTGAAGCTGCGCCTCCCCAAGGGGGTGCTTCACCCGCACGAGGTCCTGTCGGGCCGTTTCGAGTATGTGCGGGACTCCGGCCGGGCAGGACGGGATGCGGACGGGGAGTCCCTCGTGCGTTTGGCGTCCGTCTGCGGCCGCCTCTCGAAGTTTTCCGATTACCTGCAGTGGATTCTTGCGCTCGGCTTCCTCGCCGTGGTGTTTCTTCGCATCTCGGCGTCGCGGTCGCCCTCCAGGATGCTGCGGGTGTCGCCCGCCTTCTTCGAGGAGCTGGAGGACCGGCCCTACTTCGGCTCGATCCCCTGCGGCGGGGACCTGGCCGCCGCCTTCTACGGCCTGTCCGCCGTTCCCCGTGCCTCCGTCCTTCGGAAGCTCTTCTCCTCCAGCCTGTTCAATTGGATGCAGCCTCACGTCGTCTCCCACGACCACAAGAGGTTGACGGACCTGATCCGCGCCTATGTGCTGCGCTGGTTTCGGGACGGGATCCTCCTGCCCTCGTCCTCGACCCTGCCGATCGTCGAGGACGAGAGGGGGCTCCGCTCCGAGCCCGAGAGAAAACTGATGGAGCTGCTCAAGGCGTTCCGCAGGCTCAAGGATGCGGAGGCCGGGACCAGGGTCCCCCTCGATCTGTCGCTCTCCTCCGCCTTCGACGCCCTGGTCCGTCGCGACAAGGACATCGATGCGAGGAGGCGCGATTTCGCCGAGGAGGGGCGCCGTCAGGCGCTGAAAATGATGTTCGAGGATTGGCGGCGCAGCGTGGAGGACGCGGGGTTCGAATACTTTCTGTCGAACGGCGGGATCGTGCAGCGGAACCGGCTGCTGCGTCGGGGACGCGCGGCGCCCTCGGAGCCCCGGGCGACTCGCCGGGGGCTCGAGATGCTGCGCCAGCTGCGGGGATTCCGGAATTACCTCGAGGATTTCACCCTGATCAACGAGCGCCGGGCCGTCGAGGTGGAGCTGTGGGACGAGTACCTGGTCTTCGCCGTGCTCTACGGCATCGGCGACCGGGTGGAGGGGGAGCTGCGCGCCCTCTGTTCCGACCTCCCCGAGGCGATGGGCTTTTCGTTCCCGGGCCTGCTGGGGAACGGGACCCTGCTGCTGGAGGCCTCCTATCTTTCTCAGCTCCTCTACTCCGCATCCGGCACGCCCGACGGGATCCCCCGGCTCTGAGCGCGTTTATTTCGGTCGTCCATGCCGGCAGTCTGCCGTGCGCCACATACGCGACTGCCGGGCTTTTGAAAGTCTCAAAAGCCCGACATCTGCTATACGATCGATTGGTAACTCGGAGGTCAGTTCCAGCCGATGGCCTGGAGAATCGTCAGGGCCACGCTGGCCAGGACGGTCTGGAGCAGGAGCAGCGGGAGGAACCACTTGAGGTACTTCTGGTAGGGGATGCCCGCGAGGGCCAGCGCGCTCATCAGGATTCCGGAGGTCGGGTAGAGGCAGTTGGAGAACCCGTCCCCGAACTGGAACGCCTGGACGGCCACCTGGCGGGTGATCCCCGCGAGGTCCGCCAAAGGCACCATCAGGGGCATGACGACCACGGCCTGGCCGGACCCGGAGTTGACGAAGAAGTTGATGATCGTGTTGGCGTAGAACATCAGGTTGGCCCCCACGATGGGGCCGTAGTGGGAAATGGGCTCCGACAGGTAATGGACGATGGTGTCGATGATCTTGCCGTCCACCATCACGACGGAGATGGCGCGCGACATGCCGATGACGAAGGCGCCGACGATGAGAGTCGCACAGCCCTTGACGAACGCGTCCGCCGTGCCGTCCACCCCCAGGCCGCCCACAAGGCCGATCAGCAGGGCCATGCCCAGAAAGACGGCGGAGTAGTCCGGGACGCCCCAGCCCCAGCTGACGGATCCCCAGACGATGGCCCCGAACCCCACCACCGTGATCAGGGCGCAGCAGATCTGTCGCCAGTTCATGGAGCGAAGTTCGGCATCCTCCATTCCGTTCGTTGCGGGAAGGATTTCGCTCTCCTCATAAACCAGGCTTCTGGTTGGGTCGCGCTTCACCTTTCTGGCGTAGAGGGCGACAAAAGCGTAGGTCAGCAGCAGGTTGACGGCGTGGAAAAGAACCCGGACCCAGAGTCCGGAGAACTGCGGGATCTGCGCGACGTTCTGGGCGATCCCGATGGAAAAGACGTTGCCCCACCCGACGTTGAAGCCGGCGAAGGCGCCGAGGTAGACCATGCCGAGCCCGACGACGCTGTCGTAGCCGAGCCCGCGCGCCAGCAGGATGGCCAGCGGCATCAGGGCCAGCACGTTGTTCGCGAAAGCGCCCACGGCCCCGCCCACCGACATCAGAAGCATCACCGCGAAGATGGCCAGATGCTCCCTGCCCTGCATTTTTCTGACTGAAGCGCTGGAAGAGGACGTGCACCGTTCCCGTCTTCTCCAGAATGTGGATGGCCGCGCCGCAGAAGAGCACCATGAAGACCATGGCGGCCGAGTCCTGGAATCCCTTGACCAGAGCGGGCGCCACCTTCCAGACCTGCTGGGGGGCCGGCGGCACGGCGTGGTAGGAGCCTGGAACGACGCGGTTCTGCGTTCCCAGCTCCGTCTTGACGACCTCGCGGTTGTACTCTCCGGCGGGGATCACCCAAGTGAAGCCGATCATGATCAGAATCATGATCAACAGAAACGCCAGGACGTGCGGCATCTTGAAGCGCTTGAGGGTGGGCGCGGCTTTCGTCTCGTTCATGGTGGAACCTCCTTGGGGTAATGAGATAGGAATTGAATATGCGTCCGAGTTTATCATGAAAGATACGTTTTGTGGCTTTTACCAGATAAAATGAACCATAGTTTCTTTTGCTTCGTCTCCTACGGTCGTTACGGTGGGGAAGCTGATAGAATGGAACGGGGGAATCCCCGCAATCGACGAGGAGGTGCTCTTAGTGAGAATCGCAGCCAAGGATCACGTGTTCGCCCTGTCGTCCGCGCATGCTCCGGCGGCCGAGGTGGAGTCGGGGAGCGTCGTCACCTTCGAGACCATGGACTGCTTCGCCAACGGCCTTGCCTGTGCGGACCAGCTCTTCAGCTCGATTGACTGGAACGAGATCAACCCTGCCACGGGCCCTCTGGCCGTGAGAGGGGCCCTGCCCGGGGACGTCCTGAAGGTGGAGATCCTGGACATTCGGTTGGCGGAGCAGGGGGTCATGGTGACGGTCCCGGGCTTCGGCGTCCTGGATCGAGAGATGGTCCGCGAGACCACGAAGATCGTCCGGGTCGAGGGTGGAAAGGCGGTTCTGAACGACCGCATCGAGCTTCCGGTCGCCCCGATGATCGGGGTGATCGGCGTCGCCCCGAAGGGGGACCCCATCGTGACGGGGACGCCCGGCGACCATGGCGGCAACATGGACTGCAAGAGGATCGTGAAGGGCGCCAGCCTCTACCTTCCGGTGAACGTCCCCGGCGCGCTGCTGGCCCTGGGGGACCTGCACGCCGTCATGGGGGACGGCGAGATCGTCGTCTGCGGCGTCGAGATCGCCGGCGAGGTCGACGTCCGGGTCTCGGTCCTGAAGGGCGCCGTGCTGCCGACGCCCTTCCTGGCCGAGGGGGGCCGCCTGATGACCATCGCCTCGGCCGAGACGCTGGACGAGGCGGCGGCCGAGGCCACGCGAAGGATGCACCGTTTTCTGCTGGAGCGTCTGGGCATCGAGTCGCACGAGGCGGGGATGCTGCTCTCCGCGGCGGCGGACCTGAGGGTGTGCCAGGTCGTCGATCCCCTGAAGACCGCGCGCGTGGAGCTGCCCGCCTGGATCGCGGAGCGTTACGGCTTCCGGTTGGACTAGCGTCCCGGCCTCCGGGGAGCTTGAGGGGGGACGAGGGATGAAGCTGGAACTGAGACGGCTGGGGCCGAGCACCTGGTACGTTCCCGGCCGCGTCAATGTCGGCTATTACGAGGAGGAGGGGCGGGGATACCTGATCGACTCCGGGCTGGACGACGACCAGGGGCGCAGGCTCCTGAACCTGATCCGGTCGGAGCGCGGCGTGCCGCTGCGTGCGATCGTCAACACCCACTCGAACGCGGACCACGTGGGGGCCAACGCCTTCATCCAGGGGCGCACGGGCTGCGAGGTCTGGGCGACCCGCATCGAGGCGGCGCTGACGGAGTGCACCACCCTGGAGCCCCTGTTTTTGTGGGGGGCGTTCCCGTTCCCGCAGATTCGGGACAAGTTCGTCGAGGCCAAACCGTCCCGTGCGGCGTTCATCGGGAACTCGGGCCCCATCCGCGACACGCGGCTCTCGGCCGTGCCGCTCCCGGGGCATTTTCTGGACATGATCGGCGTTCGGACCCCGGACGACGTGCTGTTCCTGGCGGACGCGCTGTTCGACCCCGCGGTCCTGAACAAATATCGCTTCATGGTGATGTTGGACGTGCGGCGCGGCCGCGAGACCCTGGAGTGGCTGGAGCGCGAGCCGGCCGCCTGGTACGTGCCCTGCCACGCCCCGGCCTCGCAGGACATCCGCGAGCTGGTGCGGCGGAACCGGGAGGCGCTGGACTGGGTGGCCGATGCGGTCTGGACGGCCCTGGAGTCCCCTTCGAGCCGGGAGGACGTGCTGGCCCGGCTGGCCGTGGAGAACGGGTTGTCGATGGACGCCTCCCACCTGCTCCTGAACCTGTGCTGCGTCGGGGCGCACCTGACGGCGCTGGCGGAGGCGGGACGGGCCGAGCCGCACGTGGAGGGCGGCCGCCTGCTCTGGCGGAGGACGGAGCGTCCACGGGCCGCGTCCGCGTAATGCCGCGGGATCTCAGGCCGATTGCGGGGGTGCTCCGAAATGGCGCCCTCGCGGTCGGCCCGTTCGAATCCCCGTCCTACTGCTTGATGTTACGCGAGGTTATCTTGACGACATGGCCGGGGCCCGCATCGAAGACCACCACGAACTCCCCGCGGGGCTTGTCGAAGGTGAACTCGCTGTCCTCGTTCATCTTGCCCTGAATCACCACCCTGCCCTTTTCGTCCTCGACCCTCAGCTCCACCCCGGCGGCGGAGGACCCGTCGGAAAAGCCTCCCTCGCAGGAGATCGTCCCGTCCCCATTGTCCCAGCACATGCAGACGGGCGTGTGAGCCCAGGCTGCGGATCCGAACAGGACGGCGCCGAGCATGCATAATGTGGACAAGGCCCTCGTTCCAATGATCCCTTTCATCATTTCCATCCTTTCTCCATATAAATGTTCCCGATGATCGGCACGGATGAAGTCGTGCGCCGGGCGGCTTCCCCGTGCGTCTGCGCTTGCCCCGCAGGCCGACGCGTCAGCGCCATGGCATCAGTAGACTCACGGATGAGGCCCTCTCGCCCTCCGTCCCCACGATGAACCGGAAGGGAAAGAGCACGCGTGACACCCTTTTGGCGAGCGTGTCCTCGGCGCGGGACATGCGGTGCCGGAAGGAGCGAACCGGAACGTAATCCGCGGTCATGGCGATGCCGAAGATCGTCTCCTCGTCGGAATAGACGGCCACCCGATAGAGGGGATTCACAATGAGCTTGAAGTCCATCGTCCTGAAATCGTACCCCTCGAGCGGCAGAGGGACCGTCCGATACCGCTCGCACAGCAGGACGTGCAGTGCGCCCGAACCGTCCAGAAGCAACCCATAATACTCTCCCCGAGTGCTCTCCGACAGGGCGATATGGCGGGTTTTTAGCTCTCTCGGGATGGGGGTTTGCACGACGACGGCGTCGCCCCGTCTCCTTTTCACGTGAAAGACCGAGTATTCCGCGTCCACCATGAAGAACCCCTCATCAACCGGCTTCAGGATGCTGGTGTTCGCGTGGACGGAGCGCGCCGGAAAGACGAACCCCGCTTCCGAAAGCGCGCCGGTGAACGTGCGGGTCAGGTCCGGTACGGGCGCGTTGGTGTCCGTCCCTATGAACTGCATCTCCGAGGCGGTCATCCTGAAGGCGTCGTCCGGCAGGACAAGCCGGGCCCCGTCGGGCTGGGAGTCCATAAGGAAGTGCAGGGCAGGCGGAGCGTCCGCGATCTCGCGGCTGCGGAGCTCCGTAACCTGGCGTTCCCGCTTCATCTCGGCGCGGTCGAAGACGCGTCCTTCGAGGGTGAGGGGCAGAAGGCCCCAGAGCTCCATGTTTTTGTAATAGATGAAGGGCAGGCTCTTCTCGAAGTCCACGCGGGAAAACCACGCTCCGTCCTCGTCCCGGTAGGCGATCTCCGCATGATGGTCCTCGGCCATGGCCCTGGCCTCATCGGGAATGGGCCCGACGATGCTCTCCCTGTAGACGAAGCGCTTCTTCACGGGGCTGAAGAGCAGGTGCGTCCGTTCGACCTCTGGCACGAAGATCCTGTCGTAAAGCCGGGGCACGTACAGGAAAAAAACTAAGAAGGCCAGGAGAACCGTGGCGGCCGTGCTGAGTGCGCGCATTGGAGCCCGGAACATCAGGCGACCCTCCGATACCGGAACCGGTAAGCCGGCAGCAGGACTGCAAACAGCATAAGGACCAGGATCCCGCTTCCCCAGAGCAGAACGTGGCCTCCTCGGCCCGGGGGAATGTCGAAGAGGAAAAAGTTCGTCAGCCCTGCGCCCAACAGGAGGTCGAACAGCTTCAATCGGTAGTCGGGCTCGAAAAACACCTGCGTCGCCCCCAGGTAGGCGGCGAACCCTCCCATGGCCCAGGGGGCCGAGGTTATCACGGCCAGCGAGACTGCCTCCGATGGGAAATAGACCCGAGTCAGAGCGGCAAGCACGGCCAGGTCCACTCCCGTCAGGATCAGCAGAGCCATGGCCCCCGCGAGGACATGGGCAAAGATCACCGTATGGGGTTTGACGGGAAGATGCAGTGACAGGCGCAGCTTTTGTCCTGCCGTCTCGGAGAGGTACTGCACGCAGGAGATCACGATGCCCGAGACCAGGAAGGCGTATTTGAGTCCGCCGTAGTAGACCTCCCTGAGGTAAAAGATCTTGAACCATACCTCCTCGGAGTGGTCGAGGACAAAAAGTCTGCGGGTCTCCACGCAGATCCAGCCCATCAGCCCCAGGTGCAGCAAAAGCAGGACGAGCCCGTGGAAGCGCAGCTTGATGTATTCCTTCATCAAAACGGCCCGAATCATTCAGTACCTCCCCGTATAGCCGATAAAGGCGTCCTCGAGGCTCATGGGACATTCTTGGAGGGACGCCGGATCGAACCCCTGGCGGGCCAGGGCCTCGCGGACGGCGGGAAAATCGGTGAAGCTGAAGACATCGGCAAACCCCCGATGCCGTTCGACGTTCTCGATGATTCCGCCGGGAGATGGTGCCTGGGCTTCCTCCCGGAGCTCCAGGCGATAGCAGCGAAACTTCCTTCGAAAATCGGCCATCGAGGTCACCAGATGGTCGCCTCCCCTCTTGAGGAACAGGACCTCGTTCACGAAGTCCTCCATGTCCTGAATGACGTGAGATGTCAGGAATACCGTTCGCCGGCTCTGCCCCAGGTACTCCCTGAGATAGTCCAGAAACAGCCTGCGGTACCCCGCGTCCAGGCCCATGGAGTAGTCGTCCAGGATCAACAGGTCGGGCTCCTGGGCCATCAGCAGGCCCAGAACCACCTGCGACTTCTGCCCGCAGGACATGTTCCGGATCCTGTGCGTGTGCGGCAGCCCCAGGATCTCGATCAACGCAAAAAAATGCTCCGCGTTCCATCGGGGATAAAAGGACGCATAAAAGCGTTCGATCTGCGCGATGGTCAGGAAGTCGTAGCAGAGGTAGCCCTCGAAGAGCAGGCCGATCCGCGAGCGTGCGGACGGGCTCAGGGCGTGGGAGTCCTCCCCGAAGACGCGGCAGGTGCCTCCGAAGGGCCTGAGGAACCCCATCAGAATGCTGATGAGCGTCGTCTTGCCGACGCCGTTCTTGCCCAGCAGAGCAAAGACCTGCCCCGGCGCCACGCCGAAGCTCAGGCTCCTGTAGAGGCATCGTTCGCCGTAATAATGACAAAGTTCATCGACCTGTATGATATTCTCCATTTTGCCTCCTTCTTTTCGGCTGGAGAGGTTGCCCGATTCCCGCGGCCGGGGCGTCCCGTGGGGGATCGAGGGCAATAGGATAAAAAAGAGGGCGTCATTATCAAACATCTTGTTCGTTAACGATTATAATGATCGGTATGTGGAGGGGGAAGAATCAGTTGGGGGGATGTGTTCCGTACGGGACACATCCGAAAAAATGTTTTGTAGGGGAGTGTTGGAATGCCGGAGCAAGTACTGGACAGACGGCAGCGGAAGACTCGGGTTGCGGTGCTGGAGGCGTTTTCCAGGCTTTTGGCGGAGGAGCCTTACGACAAGATCACGATTCAGGAGATCATTGACCGGGCAAACATCGGCCGCAGCACTTTCTATTCGCACTTCGCCACCAAGGACGATCTGCTGCGCACGCTGTGCGGCGGGCTCTTCGACCATATCATCACTTCCGCCCTCGACAGGACGCACACGCACGGGCTCTGTTCGGACGGGGAAAGGCCCGTCTCGATCTTCCTCCATATTCTGGCGCACCTCCGGGAGAACGACAGCAACATTTTGAGCCTCCTCTCCGGGGAGAGCAACGACCTGTTCCTGCGGGACTTCAGGAACGGCATCAAGGAGGTGGTCCGGACGGAGCTTCCGGGGGAGGCGAGGGAGGCGGGCGATATTCCCCGGGAATTTCTGGTCAACCACATCGCCGGGAGCTTCATCGAGATGGTGCGCTGGTGGCTGGAGAACGGCATGAGGCAGACGCCGGAGGAACTGGACGGCTATTTTCAGGCCGTCTCGTCCCCGCTGTTGCAGCGGGGACGCTGACGCCGGGCCGGGCGCCGAATCCGCGGGAAGGGGACAGAAAGGCAAGGTGGTTCTGGCCGGTCCTCCCTTGCTTGAAAAGCCCGCCGCGCTATAGTATATTTCGAGGGCCGTCTTCTGCGCGTTTGACGGTTTTCCATTGCTGGAACTGAAGAACTCACTCGGGAGGGAAGGGAAATGAAGGTTAAGGCATTGGCGGCCTGGACCGTGGGGGTGGCCCTGATCCTGGGCGCCGGCGCGTCGCTTGCGGAGCCCCCGAAGGTTTCGGGAAGCTTCCTGATGGGCACGGGGAGTGCCACGGGGAACTATTACGCTTTCGGCAACGCGCTCGCACAGGTGGTCAACAAGCACACGGGCTCCAACATCACCGTGAGCTCCACCGGCGGGTCCGTGGAGAACGTGCGGCTCCTCAAGAAGGCCGATATCGAGATGTCCCTGGTGCAGACCGACGTCAACAACTACGCGCTGAACGGGATCGAACAGTTTGCCGACGGGGCCGTGAAGAACTTCTCCGCCGTCACCGCCTGCTATCCGGAGATGGTCCAGATCGTGGCCAGCAGGGCCAGCGGCATCAAAAGCGTGGCCGACATGCGGGGCAAGCGCATTTGCGTCGGCGCCGTCGGCTCGGGGTACGAGGTTGCGGCGCGGCAGATCCTGGGCATCTACGGCATGAGCTACGACGACATCGACGAGCGCTTCCTCAGCCAGTCCGAGGCCAAGAACGCCCTTCAGGACGATCAGATCGACGCCTTCTTCATGTGTAGCGGGTACCCCAACGCCAACGTCACCGAGCTCTCCCTGACGGGCAGGATCGACGTGATCTCCATCGACGACGAGCACGTGGGGATGCTGCTGGAGAAGTACCCCTTCTACGCCGCCTTCACGACCCCGGACGATCAGTACAAGCTGGGCCACCCCGTGACCTCGGTGGCGGTCATGTCCATGCTCGTCGCGCTGAACGACCTTGACGAGAACGACGTCTACGCCATCACCGCGGCCATCTACGAGAACCTCGACGAGATCCGTGCGGTGAACAAGAAGGCCGAGCACATGTCCTTGGAAAATCCCTTCCGCGGGATTCCCGGCAACGTTCACCCCGGCGCGGCCCGTTTCTACGAGGAGAAGGGGCTGAAGGTGCCCGGAAGGTAAGCCCCCGGGGCTTGACGCTTTTCTTCCTTTTGCTTGCTGTTTTCGAGTCCGAATCCGGCCGTTCAACGGATGCCCTCCACCCTTCCGTGAACCGCCGGATTTTTTGACTGTTGCCGTGTGGGATACGTGGACGTTCATTTACAGTACAGGAGGACCGCAGGGGTGAGTTTTTTCGATCGAAAAAAGTTGAACGCAGTTCCCGAGAACGTTGACCTGTCCGAGCTGGAAAGGGACTCGCGCTACCGCATCTTTTCCGGGCGCACTGAAATCTTCATCTCGGCGGTGCTGGTGCTCTTCGCCGTTTTTCAGCTCTACGCCTCGCTGAGCGGTCGGCTGCCGCAGCAGATCCTGCGCTACGGGCACCTCGGCTTCGCCATCAGCCTGGCCTTCATCCTCTACCCCACGACCAGGAAATCGAGCCGCAGGAAGGTCAACCCCCTGGACGTGCTCTGCTCCGTCGCCTTTCTGACGGTCGTCGCCTACTTCATCGGCAATTTCAAGGCCCTCCAGCTCCGCGCCGGCGACTACACGACCCTCGACACCGTCATGGCGGGGGTGGGGCTGTTCCTCGTGCTGCTGGCGTGCTGGCGCGTCGTGGGGCCTCCCATCGTGATCATCGCGTCGTGCTTCATCCTCTACGGCCTGATGGGCTCGCGCGGATTGATCCCGGTCGAGATGCCCGGCTTCCTCGCGCAGAGGGGCTATCAGCTGCCGCGCGTCATCACGCACCTGTTCATCACCACCGAGGGCGTGATCGGCAACCCCATCGGGGTCTGTTCGACGTACATCTTCCTGTTCATCCTGTTCGGCGCGTTCCTCGAGAAGACGGGGATCGGGCAGTTCTTCATCGACCTCGCCAACGCGCTGGCGGGGTGGGCGGTGGGGGGGCCCGCCAAGGTGGCGGTGCTGTCGTCGGCCCTTCAGGGCACCGTTTCGGGCTCGTCCGTGGCGAACACCGTGTCGACGGGAGCGTTCACGATTCCCCTGATGAAATCCCTCGGCTATGCGCCGGAGTTCGCCGGCGCCGTCGAGGCCGCGGCCTCCACGGGCGGGCAGATCATGCCCCCCGTGATGGGGTCGGCCGCCTTTCTGATCGCCGAGTCGGTGGGGGTGCCCTATTCCCACCTCATGCTGGTGGCGCTCGTGCCCGCCGTCCTGTATTTCTCGGGGATCTGGATCATGGTGGACCTCGAGGCGCGGCGCAAGGGGCTGAGGGGCCTGCCGCGCGCGCAGCTGCCGCCGGCCGTGCCGCTCATCCTGCAAAAGGGGCATCTCGTCCTGCCGCTGTGCGCCATCATCTACTTCATGCTGTCGGGCTTCACCATCACCCGGTCGGCCCTGTGGGGCGTCGCGATCGCCGCCGTCGTCCCCTTCCTGAGGAGGAGCACCTGGGTGTCCCCCAGGCGGGTGCTCGAGGCGCTGCCCCTGTCCGCGCGGAACATCGTGTCGGTGGCCACGGCCTGCGCCACGGCCGGCATCATCGTGGGGATGGTGACCCTCACCGGCCTCGGTCAGCGCATCGGCACCGGGATGTTCCAGGTCGTGGGGGGCAACGTGTTTCTGGGGCTTCTCTGCGCCATGATCACCTCGCTGGTGCTGGGCATGGGCGTCTCCACCACCTCGAACTACATCATCACCTCGACCGTGGCGGCCCCGATCCTGATTCAGCTGGGGATCCCGCTGCTGGCGGCCCACATGTTCTGCTTCTACTTCGGCATCATCGCGGACATTACGCCGCCCGTGGCGCTGGCGGCCTACGCCGGCTCGGCGATCGCCAAGAGCAACCCCTTCAGAACCGGGGTCAACGCCTCGAAACTGGCCATCGCCGCCTTTCTGGTGCCCTATATGTTCGCGCTCAACCCCAAGCTCATCATGATCGGTGGGACCTTCTCCGAGGCGCTCCCCATGATCCTGACCGCCTTGGTCGGCCTGTTCGGCATCGGCGGCGGGCTGATCGGCTACCTCAACGCGCCGATCGGGTCCTGCTGGCGCCTGCTCCTGGTCGCCGGCGGACTGGGGCTGCTGATCCCCGGGACGACGAGCGACCTTGTGGGGGTCTCGCTCATCCTGGCGGTGTATGGCCTGAATATGCGTAAAAGAAGAGGCGAGGCAGCCTGATGAGCGGGGGCCGGCGAGCGTTGCTGCGGCCTCTGTCCCTCTACGCGTCCGGCGACTCCAGCGGCAGGGTTTCCCTGGAAAAGCTGTGCAACGGGGATATGAGGCCGCAGATGACCGGAGCGGTGGAGCTCGGGACCCTCGTCGACCTGATCCTCCGCGGCGGATGGCCCGGCAGTCGGGACCTTCCGCCGGAGCGGGCGGCGCGTCTGCCGGAGGAATACCTGAATGTCGTCCTCGACCAGGCCCGGAGGCATAACGACGGCGTCCGGCCCGACCCATCCGAACTGCGCCTGGTGTTGCGCTCGCTGGCCCGGAACGAGAGCAGGGCCGTCGACGGCGAGGCGCTGATGCGGGACATCAAGGCTGCCGAGGGCGTGGAGGTCGACCTCGATACCGTCCGCGCCTGTCTGGACCTTTTCAGGCGGCTGTCCCTTACGGACGACCAGCCGCCGTTTCTCGCCCCTATCATCTCGTATGCCCGCGTCAAAGGGAAGGTGAAGCGGCACTTTTCCGATCCGTCCCTTGCCTGTGCGCTGCTGGGGGCGACGCACGAAAGCCTGATGCAGGATCCGGAGACGCTCGAGCGTTTGTTCGAGGCGCTTTGTGCGCGGGATCTGCGCATCTATGCGGAGTCCTTCGGGGCCGCGCTCTACCACTATCGGGATGATGGGAATCGCCGGTTCGACGCGGTCATCGAGCGGCCGGATGGACGTTGGTGCGGCTTTGCGATCGTGTTGTGCGAGAAACGGGTCAACGATGCGGCCGTGAACCTGAAGGGGATTCGGAGGGAGATAGTCCGGGATCCCAAGGTCATCTGGCCCGATGCCCTCTGCGTCCTTTGCGGCGTGCTGGACGCGGCCTACCGTCGTCTGGACGGCGTGCTCGTGGTCCCGATCACGGCGTTGAGGGAATGAGCGCAAGCGCTGCGACGGATACGGAGCCGCCGGGGTTCGCCCCCGCGATGGCGGTACCCTTGTCCTCCTCGATCTTCGATTCGCGGACCTTCCGATCCCCAAATATTTGAGGGGTTTCGCCTGCGTTCGTCACCCCTTCGACTCGAGGGGTGCGCGGCAAGCCGCTTCATGTTCGAGCCCTGTGCCTGCCGTTTACGCTTTTATATATCTCGATGCCCTTCCGGCGCCGATTCGTCTGATCGTCCCGTCCTTTACCATCGCTCCCAGCACGGCTTCCACTGTCGTAGGACTGACGTCCGGGAGGATCTTGCATATCTCCGTCTTGGAGAGCGGCGTCAGGCTGTTCAGGACCGTCGCTTCGATGCGGGCCTTTTTGGTGATCCTTTTCCCGTGAACTACCGCGAAACGCTTGTCCAGCTCCTTGTAACACATATACAAGGTGGATAGAAAATTTTCGATAAACGGAAAATAGGTGTTTCCATTCGTATGCCAGCCCTCGGAGGACCGCCGCAGGGCCTCGTAATAAAATGCCTTGCGATTGTTGATCTGCTCCTCGAAAGAAACATATTTCCCCACGTCATAGCCGCTTTTATAGAGCAGAAGGAGGGAGAGCAGCCTGGACATTCTTCCGTTTCCGTCCCGGAACGGGTGGATACACAGAAAATCCAGGATCACACAGGGACTCAACAAAAGCGGATTGATGCCGGCGTCGCTGTCGGCTTCCAGATAGGCAAGCTCCAGCTGCTCCATGGCCGCCTCCGTCTCGGCTGCCGGTGTGGGGGAAAAGCGCACCTTTCGGTTTCCAGACGCATCGACCTCCAGGATGACGTTGTCGACCGTCTTGTAGCGTCCGCCGTGTTCATGCCCGGCGACGGACAGCAGCATTTCATGCAGACGCAATATGTCGCTCTGCCGGAAATGGATGTGCTCGTACCCCAGATGTATTGCATTCAGGGCGTCCCTGTACCCGGCAATTTCCGCTTCGTTGTGGTTCAACGGTGCGCTGTTCTGATTGACGATGGCCGCGATACGCTCATCACTGGTGACGATCCCCTCGATAGCATTGGAACTTTTGACGGACTGTATTTTTGCAATGGCCTCCAACTCTGTGAAGACACGGATGTACTCCTCTTTTCGGATACCGGCCATCGTTTTCAGGCTTGCGATGCCCGCCGTCAGGTTCGCCAGGTTTGCAGGCAGCAGCCCATTGCCAAGAAAAGAATAATCAAATCTTCTCATGATGCCAGCCTCCAATCTGCATATAAAAGTACCAGGCTATATGCAGATTATCAAGCCTCTCAAAGCAGAATCTGCATATAATCGCCTGGAATATATGCAGATTCTTTTTCGTATAGGCCCATGCCGCAGAAGTTGGGGGTGCTCAAGACATCGTCGATGGGGGCGGGATACGTCAAATCAATCGCGGACGACGGAGGTCTGCGGTTGATTTTGAGGGGGAATGGCGCCCTCCGCTCCACCGGTCCCGACCCGGCATCGGTCCCTTTCCCGCAGCAGCAGCGCCGCGTTGACCACGACGAAGACGGAGCCGAAGTTGTGCCACAGCGCGCCGGTGACGGGAGTCAGGATCCCCGCCGCGGACAGCGAGACGGCACTGGCGTTGATGACGAGGGAGGCGATGATGTTGGTCCTCACCTTATCCATCGCCCTTCTCGTCAGCCGGAACAGGTAGGGGAGGCGCTTGATGTCGTCGCCGACGAGGACGGCGTCCGCGGCCTCGACCGCGATGTCGCTGCCGATCCCGCCCATCGCGATGCCGGCGTAGGCGCCGCTCAGGGCCGGAGCGTCGTTCACCCCGTCCCCGATCATGCAGGTCGGTTCCCTCTCGTCGTCTCCCTTGACGATGGATGCCTTTTCCTCCGGCAGCAGGTTGGCGCGAACCTCCGATATCCCCGCGGCCTCTGCCGCCGCCGCGGCCGCACGCTCGTTGTCCCCCGTGAGGAGCATACAGGAGATGCCGAGCCCCTCCAGGGCCCGAACCGTGTCCTTCGCGTCCGGACGGATCTCGTCCGCCAGGGCGATCAGGCCGACGATCCGGGCGCCGCGGGAGAGGAGGACGACCGTCGCCCCCCGATCCAGGAACTCCTCTGCCGCCTCCGCGGCCCCGTCGGGTGAAATTCCCCGCGAGGCGAAGTAATCCGCCTTCCCGACCGCGACCTCCGTCCCGTCGATCGTGCCGCTCATGGCCCGGCCGGCGATCGCCCGGGAGTCGGCGACGGGCTCGGGATCCTCTCCCGTCCTCTCCAGGAAGGACGCGACGACGGCCTTGCCGAGCGGGTGTTCGGAGCGGCGCTCGACCCGCGCCGCGATGCGGAGGACGTCCCCGTCCGAGAGGGAGGCGTCGAGGCTCCTGAAGGCGACGACCTGCGGCCGCCCGTGGGTGAGGGTCCCCGTCTTGTCGAAGGCCGCGCGCCTCACCCTCGAAAGGCGCTCCAGCGCGTCGCCGGAACGGATCAGGATTCCATGGCGCGCCGCGTTTCCCATCCCCGCGACGACCGCCGTGGGCGTCGCCAGGATGAAGGCGCAGGGGCAGAAGACGACGAGCACCGTCACGGCCCGGACGAACTCGCCCGTGAGGAGCCAGGTGAGGAGGGCGCAGGCGAGCGCGGCGACGACGAGCCACGTCGCCCAGGCGTCGGCCAGGGAGACGATGGGCGCCTTGTTCTCGTCCGCCTCCTCCGCGAGCCGGATCATCCGCTGGAGCGAGCTGTCGCCGCAGACCCGGTCCGCACGCATGGAGAACGTCCCGAACCGGTTTATCGTGCCGCTGGTGACCGAGTCGCCCTCCCCCTTGTCCACGGGGATGCTCTCGCCGGTCATCACGGACTGGTCGATGGAGGTCCGTCCCTCCAGGATGGTCCCGTCGACCGGGATCGTCTCGCCGGCGAGCACGGTCAGGACGTCGCCCTCCCGCACTTCCTCGGCGGGCAGGACGACGTCGGCCCCCTCCCGTCTGACGCGCGCCGTCCGGGGCGTGAGCCCGATCAGCTTCTCGATGCCGCGGCGCGCCCTTTCGGAGGTGTAGTCCTCCAGCAAAGACCCGATCTGCATGATCAGCGCAACCTCGCCGGCCGCGAAATATTCCCCTATCCCTACGGAGGCGGCGAGCGCCATGGCGACCAGGAGGTCGGCCTTGATGTCGCGCTCGAAAATCACTCCCCTTGCGGCACCGACGACGATCGGGACGCCGCAGAGGACGATCGCCACCCACGCGATGTCCGCCGGGAGGCTGCCCTCGAACGTGCCCGCCAGGCTCAGCGCCAGGGAAACCGCCGAGACCAGAACGCAGACGACCGTGGTGCGCGTCTCGTTTTCCATCCATTTCCCGAACATGATGCCCTCCCGCGTCCTCGCCCCTGTACGAAGCCTGAGGGGCGATAAAATAGAGAACGAAATCATCGTTATTGAACATATTGTTCATTAGTGATTATAGTGATTGGACTCCGGGAGGGGAAGAATCAGTTGGGGGTGATGTGTTCCCTATGGGACACATCACGGAAAATGTCCGCAAGCGGCGGGCCTTGCGACGGATCCCTCGACCGCAGCGCCCGTTCGGAGAGGTGGGGATGTTGCCCCTTCCGGATTGTCGGTTATGATATAAAGTGAGTAGTGTGCGATTTTTTCGGCGGGCGCGAACGCCGGAGCACGGGGCGGGGGAGGCCGGGAGTACGGTTCCCGCCCGGAAAGGAATCGTTGCTATGGATGCACTCGTACTGAGGGGGCAGATCGTCTATGCCCCGTTCCCCAAAAAACTGACCGTGAGGCCCGACGCCTATCTCGTGGCGGAGGGCGGGAGGGTGGCGGACGTCTACGACGCCCTGCCGGAAGCCTATGCGGGCGTCCGTGTGGAGGACTGGGGGGACTGCCTGATCGTCCCGGGCTTCAACGACCTTCACGTCCACGCGCCCCAGTTCCCGAACCGCGGGCTCGGCATGGACAAGGAGCTGCTGCCCTGGCTGAACGCCTACACGTTTCCGGAGGAGGCGAAGTTCCGGGACGAGGCCTATGCAAGGCGCGTTTACGGCCGCTTTGTGAGGGAGCTCTGGAGGGTGGGGACGACGCGGGCGGCCGTGTTCGCCACCGTCCACGCTCCGGCCGCGCGGATCCTCGCGGAGCTGATGGGGGAGGCCGGGCTGGGCGGGTTCGTCGGCAAGGTCAATATGGACCGGAACGGTCCCGACGACCTCATCGAGACGACCGGGGCGTCGCTGGCGGAGACGGAGCGCTTCGTCGAGGGGTTCGCCGAGGGGCGCGTGAGGCCCATCCTCACTCCGCGCTTCGCGCCCAGCTGCACGGAGGCGCTGATGCGGGGGCTGGGCGGGATGGCGGCACGCCGGGATCTGCCCGTGCAGTCGCACCTCTCCGAGAACGAGGGAGAGATCGCCTGGGTCCGCGAGCTGCACCCCTGGGCCCGGGACTACGCCTCCGTGTACGACGCCTTCGGGCTGTTCGGCCAAACGAAGACCGTCATGGCCCACTGCGTCCACGTCACCGACGACGAGATCGCCCTGATGCTGCGCCGGGGCGTCTACGTGGCCCATTGTCCGTTCTCGAACCTGAACCTGGCCAGCGGCATCGCCCCGGTGCGCCGCTTTCTCGACGAGGGGCTGAACGTGGGGCTGGGGTCGGACGTGTCCGGCGGGCACAGGCTGTCCATGACGGACGTGATGGCCTCGGCGGTGGAGTGCTCCAAGATGCGGTGGAAGTACGTGGACGGCCGTGCGCCCCTGACGACGGCGGAGGTCCTCTACCTGGCGACGAAGGGCGGGGGCTCCTTCTTCGGCAGGGTCGGGAGCTTCGAGCCCGGCTACGCGATGGACTGCCTCGTGGTCGACGATGCCCGGCTGAGCGACGAGACCCCGCGCTCACCCGAGGAGCGGCTGGAACGTTTCATCTACCTGGGCGACGATCGGGAGATCCGGGCCCGCTACGTGGACGGCGCGCTCCTGAGCGAGCCGAGGGGAGGCTGACCGGGAGGCGGTCCCGCCCCGGTCTTCTTCCGCTGAGCAGAACCACCGGCCAAGCCGGTGGTTCTGCTTTTCGAAGGGGCTGCCCCTTGGTGCTCTTCACCTGCTATAATAGCAAGAATCTTTTTTTGAGGGGGAGCCGTCATGCTTTACAGAAAGATATCGGGAGTGGAGGGGGCGCTCTCGGTCCTGGGCTTCGGCTGCATGCGTTTGCCCGTCACCGCGGGCGGGGCCATCGACGAGCCCGCGGCCGAGCGCCTGATGCGCGCCGCATTCGACGGCGGCATCAATTATTTCGATGCGGCCTGGCCCTATCACGAGGGCAAGTGCGAGGAGTTCGTCGGACGGGCCCTGGAGGGCTACCGGGACAAGGTGACGCTGGTGACCAAGCTGCCCGTGTGGCTGGTGCGCGAGCCTAGCGATATGGAGGACTTTCTGGAGAGGCAGCTGAACTTTCTGCGCACGGACCACCTGGATATCTACCTGCTCCACTCCCTGAATGGGGACCGATGGCGGAGGATGAGGGAGATGGGGGCGCTCGAGTTCATGGAGCGGGCCCGGGCCGCGGGCAGGATTCGGCACATCGCCTTCTCGTTTCACGACGGGATCGACAGCTTCAAGGAGATCGTGGACGCCTACCCGTGGACGATGTGCCAGATCCAGTACAACCTCCTGGACCGAAACTTCCAGGCGGGAAGGGAGGGGCTGGACTACGCCGCCGCCAAGGGGATCGGCGTCGTGGTGATGGAGCCCCTGAAGGGCGGCAACATCAGTCTTCCGGTCCCTGAAGAGCTCAAGGAGGAGGCACGGCTCGCGGGGTACGCCTCGCCCAACCTGGCGGACCTGGGCCTGCGCTGGGTCTGGGACCATCCCGGCGTCTCGGTGGTGCTGAGCGGCATGACCACGCCGGAGCAGCTGGCCCAGAACCTGGCCAGCGCCGACAGGGGCTTGGCGAACGGCCTGTCCGGGCCCGAGCGTCGCTTTGCGGACCGGGTGTGGAAATTCTTCACCGACCGCGTGAGGGTGCCCTGCACGGCCTGCGGCTACTGCAAGCCCTGTCCGCAGGGGGTGGACATCCCTCAGTGCTTCACGAACCTGAACACCGCGTCGGTCTCCGGAAACTGGGAGGCCCAGGGCCGAAACTACCGGTACATCCTGGCGCCGGACCGGGACGGAAAGCGGGCGTCCGCCTGCGTGAACTGCGGGGCCTGCGTCCCCAAGTGCCCTCAGGGCATTCCCATACCGGACAGGCTCCGTGAGGTGGCCGCGGCCTTCGAGTCGGAGGCATAGGGGCGGATTTAAATTGCGGAGAAGCCGCCGGCGTCGTTTTGAGACGGGCGGCCATACAGCATAGGGAGGTTTTGCAGATGGAGGAGAAGCGTACCAGGGAATCGTTGGGAAGCCGGTTGGGGTTCATCTTCCTCTCCGCCGGTTGTGCCATAGGGCTGGGGAACGTGTGGCGTTTTCCCTACATCACGGGATTGCATGGCGGTGCCGCTTTCGTTTTGATCTATCTGCTCTTCCTGCTGTTCCTGGCGATGCCGATCATGGTTATGGAGTTTGCCGTGGGGCGCGCCTCGAGGCAGGGCGTGGCGGGGTCCTTCGAAGTCCTGAAGCCCGAGGGGGGATTCTGGCGGCTCTTCGGCCGTCTGGCCCTGGCCGGAAACTACATCCTGATGATGTTCTACACCACGGTGACGGGGTGGATGCTGGCCTACACCTGGTACGCGGCGTCGGGCACCCTGACGGCGCTGTCGCCCGAACAGATCGGCGCGAACTTCGGTGCTCTGCTCGGGGATCCGAAGGCCTTGATATTCTGGCTCTTCGTGACGGTGCTGATCGGGTCGGCCATCTGCTTCATCGGCCTTCGGACGGGGGTCGAGCGCATCACCAAGATCATGATGTGCGGGCTGCTGCTGATCATGATCGCCCTGGCCGTGCGTTCCGTGACCCTGCCCGGAGCGGAGAAGGGGCTGGACTTCTACCTCAGGCCGGACTTCGGCAAGCTGATGGAAAACGGGCTCTGGAACAGCATCTATGCCGCCATGGGGCAGGCGTTCTTCACCCTGAGCCTGGGCATCGGCAGCATGGCGATCTTCGGCAGCTACATCGGCCGCGATCGCGCCCTGACCGGCGAGTCGGTCGTCATCACCGCGCTCGACACCTTCGTGGCCATCACCGCGGGCCTCATCATCTTCCCCGCGTGCTTCGCCTATGGGGTCAGTCCGAATGCGGGACCGGGCCTGATTTTCGTCACCCTGCCCAACATGTTCAACCACATGCCTCAGGGGCGCATCTGGAGCAGCCTGTTCTTCCTGTTCATGAGCTTCGCGGCCATGTCCACGGTCGTCGCGGTGTTCGAGCACATCATCGCCTGTTCCATGGACCTGCTGGGCTGGGACCGGAGGAAGGCGACCACGGTCAACTTCTTCGCCATCTTGCTGCTCTCGCTGCCCTGCGTCTTCGGCTTCAACATCTGGTCGCACGTCGCGCCGCTGGGGAAGGGGACCATCATCCTGGACCTCGAGGACTTCATCGTCAGCAACAACCTGCTGCCCTTGGGCTCCATCGTCTATCTGCTGTTCTGCACCACGCGCTACGGCTGGGGATGGGACAACTTCATTGCCGAGGCCGACATGGGCCGGGGCCTGAAGTTTCCCCGTGCCCTGCGTGGGTATCTGCTCTATGTCGTGCCGGTGATCATGCTGGTGATCTTCGCCTTCGGATATTACGAGAAGTTCTTCAAATAAGCACGGATTCCGTTGTGGAGGGCGCGGGGGCGGGCAGGGTCCGCCCCCGTTTTCCGTGTGGCGCGGCGCTCGGTTTGGGGTATGATAGACGGAGAATCCGGCTCGGCCGAAGATGAGGGGGAGTCTTGCGGGTGGAACGTCCAAGGACGGCGTCGGGGGAGACGTCGAGGTTCGAGATCGAGAGGCTGTCGAGTGACGGCAGCGGCATCGCGCGCACGGACCGCGGGGTGGTGTTCGTTTCCGGTGCCCTGCCGGGCGAGCAAGTCGACGCGGAGATCGTGCAGCGCCGAAAGGACTTCGCTCTGGCGCGCACCACCGCCGTGGTGCGTCCCTCGCCGGGGCGCGTCGTCCCGAGGTGTCCCGTCTTCGGGCAGTGCGGGGGCTGTCAGCTCCAGCACGTGGACTACCCGCTCCAGCTGTCGCTGAAAGCCGAGCTGGTCCGCGACGCCATGACGCGCATCGGGGGGTTCCCACCCGAGCTCTTCGAGGCATTGGAGTGCGTGCCCTCGCCTCTGCCCTGGGGATACCGCAACAAGGCGTCCTTTCCCGTGCAGTCGCTGCGGGGCCGGATCGTCACGGGGTTCTACCGGGCGGGGACCCACCGCCTGGTGCCGCTCAAGCGCTGCCCCGTCAATGCGGGCCCCCTCGACGCGCTCTACGGAACCGTCCTGAGGGCCCTGCCCTCGCTGCCCTTCTCGGGGTACGACGAGAGGACCCACGAGGGCAAGCTGCGCCATCTGGTGATGCGTGCGGGCCTGAATACGGGACAGACCCTGCTCTCCTTCGTCGTCAACGGACGCCTCGCGGCCAAGGGGATCAAGGCGCTGGTGGCCGCGGGGGCGTCGGGGCGTCCCACCACCCTCACGCTGAACCACAACTCCAAGCCGGGCAACGTCATCCTGGGCACCCACACCGAGCCGCTGATCGGGAGCGGCCGGATCGCGGAGCGGCTGGATGGCTGGACGCTCGAGTTCGACACCACGTCCTTCTTCCAGGTGAACACAGGCCAGACGGAGCGGCTCTTTCGATACGCGGCCGAGCAGGTCCGGGGGACGGACGTCCTGGAGCTCTACAGCGGCGTGGGGTCCCTGACCTGCTATCTGGCGCGCGGGGCGCGCGTGACGGCGGTGGAGGAATGGCGCAGCGCCGTGAAAATGGCGGAGCGGAACATGGAGGCCAACGGCCTGGAGGTCCGGACCCTCTGCGCCCGGGCCGAGGAGGCGGTGGGGGACCTGCACGGCTCCTACGGCACCGTGGTGGTCGATCCGCCCCGGGACGGCTGCGACCGTGCGGTGCTGGAGGCGATCCACGGCTTTCGCGTCCCGCGGGTGGTCTACGTCTCGTGCAACCCCGCGACCCTGGCCCGCGACGCCCGGATCCTGGCCGGACACGGGTACCGCCTGGCCTCCATCCGTTCCTTCGACATGTTCCCGCAGACGGTCCACGTGGAGACCGTGGCGGTGCTGGAACGGTAGGCCGCAGCTTCGAGCCCCATCATCATCAAAGGAGGAAGTTTGCATGCTGTTTCTCTGTCATCCCAAGTGAGGAACCTGTCGGAAGGCCAAGGCTTGGCTGGATGAAAAGGGTTTGGAGCACACGGTGCGGGATATCGTCCAGGACCCTCCGACGGCTGTGGAGCTGGCGGAGTGGCTAAGGCGGAGCGGGCTGCCCCTGGCGAGGTTCTTCAACACCAGCGGCATGGCCTATCGCGCGCTGGGGCTCAAGGACAGGCTGCCCGCGATGGGCGAGGCCGAGGCGCTCTCGGTCCTGGCGTCCGACGGGATGCTCGTGAAGCGTCCGCTGCTCGTCGCCGACAGGGCCGTCCTGATCGGGTTCCGCGAGGCGGCGTGGGCGGAGGCGCTGCTTTAGGGCGCTTGGGGGCTTGCCCTTGGTGCGGACGCGAGGTGCGCGGAGGCGGCCCCTCCGGAGGAGGACAATAGCCGACCGGAAGCGCGCCGTGCCGCTCTCGTACATCATTTTCCAGGAAAGAAGCGTTGCGCGATGATCAGGATGTTCGTCAAAAGAACGATCGAGAGGGTTCGGAACAGCATTTGGCTGTATCCGGTCCTCTACGGCACACTCTCCCTTTGTCTTGCCCTGGTGCTGGCCACCGTCGACAGCCGCGGCGGCGTCCCCTTGGGGGGGTATGCCCTTTTCTATACGACGCCGGAGCTGGCCCAGACCGTGTTGAGCATTGTCGCCGGTGCCTTCATCACCACGGCGATCTTCACCTTTTCGACGACCATGGTCGTCCTGACCATGTATTCCTCCCAATTCACTCCCCGCGTGGTGGAGAATTTCCTGGACAACAGGACCACGATGAAGTCCTTCGGGCTCTTCCTCGGCGGATTCGTCTATGCCGTGACCTCCCTCATGTTCATGGATGCGGGCCGGCAGAACGTCCGCGTTCTCGCTGCGGGGGCGGGGGTGCTCTACTCCATCGCGGGCCTGATCTATTTCCTCGTTTTCATCCACAACGTGTCGATGTTCATCCAGGTCGACAACCTGATCCTGAGGCTGCACAGGCAGGCGTTGGAGGAGATCGAACGGTACCGCACCTTCGTGGAGCGCTGCCGGGCGGTTCCGTCGTCGGTGGCGCAGGAAAGGCTGCGCCGCACCAGAGCTTTGTCCGTCCCCGGCTTGGCCGACGGCTTCATTCAGGAGATCGACCGGTCCAGGCTCGAGGAGATCGTGGAGGAACACTCCCTGAACGTCTGCATCCGAAAGCTCGTCGGACAGCCCGTATCCAGGGATACGGAGATCTTGACCCTCCACTCCGGCCAGGACGAGGATTTGGAGGACGACCTCGTCGAAAGGATACGGAGCTGCGTTCGGATAGGCAACAAGAGGACGCAGTCGCAGGACTTCGGCTTCGCAATCCAGAAAATCGTGGAGATCGCTCTGAAGGCCCTTTCGCCCGGAATCAACGATCCCAACACGGCGGTCCATTGCCTGAAGTTCATCGGGCTGTCGCTGCGCGAGGTGGCGGGACTGCGGGAGGGCTATCTCGTTCCGGAGGACATGGAGGGAGACGAATGCCTGTTTTTCAGGGCGCACGACCTTTCCGGTCTGCTGTTCGGGGCCTACCATCAGATTGTCCTGTACGGGAAGGGCGACGTGACCATCGCCATGGAGGTGCTGCGGTCCCTGCGTTCGATCAAGACGGGAGCCTCGGAAAGCGGCGTCCGTACCGTCGAGGAGTATGCGGCTTACCTCTTTGAAAAGTGGACGGCCTGCAAATATGACGAGCTGGAGATGGACAGGCTCCGTGAGGCGTATCGGGACCTGTTGAGCTGAGGGGGCGAAACGCCGCGCGGACGGATTGCCTTTGCCCTTCCTTCCGAGCGGCGGAAGGCCGGAAACGCGCCCTCCGCCGCTCGGGCTCACTTGCGTTTTCGAAGCGAAAGCCAGCGGTGGAGGACGTCGAGGGAGCTCCAAAGGTCCAGGCGGAGCCCCGTGACGAAGCAGTAGCTGGAGTTCCAGCCCGAGACGCCCGTCTCGGCGTCGCCGTTCATGTTGCGGTAGGAGAGGCAGGGCTGCCCCAGATTGCCGGGGTTGGCGATGGCCACCCCTTTGATCTCGTAGCCCCGCAGCCTCTCGTCCGTCCTGGTGAAGTACGTGTCCCGCGTCCCCCGGATCTCGATCTTCCGAGCTCCGTGCTCCTCGTCCCTGGGGATGGAGTAGGCGTGAAACGGAAAGACGCCCAGCCCCTCCAGAACGTTTTGGGCCGTGGTCCGGTACTGTTGTCCGAAGAGGACGGCGGAGGCCCCAGTGGCCAGGATCAGTTTGTTGTTCTGGACGCTCTTCAGGATCCCCTCCCGGAAGCCCGCGTTCGTCAGGATGCGTTCGGCGGTCGTATCGGCCAGGGCGTGGGGGAAATAGAGCATGTCGGCGGCCATCGGAAAGGGGTCGCGCGTGGGGTCGCAGGGGTGGGGGGTGCAGCCCATGGCGCGAAGGGCCTCGATGTTGCCCTCCCCCTCGAGCGAGATGTCCTGGCCTATGACGGCCACATTGAGGTGGCAGGACGGATATCTCAGCAGCTCCGGAGGCGTCCAGGGCTCGTTCAGGCGGGCCAGGGCCTCAATTACGGACCACTCGACCTGGCGGACGGCGCTTCCCAGCTGCAGGGACGCACTCTTCAGCTGAAGCAGCTTCATGGAGGCCCCGTGCGGGGCCAGCTCGATCAGCGCCGGCATGGCGCGCTCGACGTTCTTGGGGATGTAACCCAGGCTGAGGACGGGGGAGCGCCGGTTGTGCTCCTGTTCCAGGAGCTGGAAGTCCCTGGGGTTCTTGACCGAGGCCAGGAGCAGCCCCTGCACCCTGTCCCGAACGGCCTCGTTGAGCGACGCGAATACGGACAGCGTGCGATTTGTGGTCGCCACGGCGGAGGTCGAAGCGTTCAGGATCGGAAGGATGCCGCAGTCCAGGACCTTTGCGAGCTCCTGGGGCTCGGGGTAGGTCTGGAACGTCCTTTCGTCCACGGCCTTTCCCAGCGGCACGGAGACCACGTTGATGGCGTCGGGCGCGGCCCTGCGCTGAAAGAGGGTCTTGAGGTTCCGGCCGCTGCCGGCACTGTAGGTGTCGATGCAGCAAACGGGGGCGCCGGACAAAAGCTCCATCAGGCGCAGGTACTCCTCCCGCCGGCCGCTCATGAAGACGTTCACGCGCGCTCCGCGGCTGCGCAGGGCCTGGATGAGCAGGAGGGAGGCCGGTACGCTCTTCTCCCCGATTTCGTCGGCGATGATCAGGCGGGGAAGGTTCATGAACGCACCCCCGCGGCCGCGCTCTCCGGGCACGGCTCCATCGGATTGTTCTTCAGGCGGATCGGAAAGTCCCGAGCGTCGGTCGCGATGGTGACGGACCGGGAGCCCCGGTCCCGCAGGCGGCGGAACTCCACGATGCCGATCCGGTTTCCCCTCGGGACGGGAGCGCGGTCCCTACGGCCCTTCTCGGGGAGCAGCCAGCGTCCGCCGACCTTGAAGGACTCGAGAAGGATGGACGCGGCGCGAAAGCCGTGAGGGGCGACGCCATCCATTTCGACGGGGACGGTGCGGACGGATGGAGCCTGCCTGGAGCACGGTGCGTCGAAGTCGGGCGCCTGATACCGGGGGGGCTGAAAGGGCATTCAAATTCACCTCTGAACAGATATGGAGTCCTGTGTCGGCGACGATGGGGACGGAGGAGCGAGGGACCCTGCGCACTCGGCCGGAGGATTCCGTGTGTGGGGTGGGTGGTTCCTCGAGAAGCTTCCCCAAAGATATGGTATCATGACAAGATTGAAACCATCAAGCTGAAAGGGGTATTTTGTGTGGCCGCCATAGCAGTCGTCGGCTCTTTGAATATGGACCTGGTCATCCGGGCTCCGCGCCAGCCGCGTTTGGGGGAGACCCTTCTCGGGGGCTCGTTTGGCATGACCGGAGGAGGGAAAGGGGCCAATCAGGCCGTGGCCTGTGCCCGCCTCAGGGCCGAGTCCCACATGATCGGGTGCGTCGGAGACGACCATTTTGGCGCGAGGCTTCGGACGACGCTGACGGAAAGCCGGATCGGCTGCGACTGTCTCGAGACGCGCTCCGAGGCGGGGACGGGGGTCGCCGTCGTCACCGTGGCGGACGGGGGGGCCAGCACCATTGTGCTCTCCCAGGGGGCCAATGCCCTGCTCGACGAGGCGGTCCTGGAGCGGGCCAAGGAGCTGTTCAAAAAGGTCGACGCCGTTTTGTTCCAGCTGGAGAGCCCCCCCGAAGCCGTGGCCTTCGGGCTGAAGATGGCCCGTCGGACGGGGTGCCGGACCTTTCTGTCCGCGGACCCGCTTTTTCCGCTGCCCCCGGAGGCCTGGCACATGATCGACTGCCTGGTCCTGAACCAGACGGCCCTCGATTTCTACTCGCCGGGGCAATCGAGCGGGGACGCGGTTCCGGAGCGGAAGATCGCGGACCTCGCGCAGCAGCTCATCGCCCGGGGCGTCAAGACGGTGGTGGTGACCCGAAGCGCCCGCGGGGGGATGGTGTTCTCCCGGGGGAAGTCCTTTGACTTTTTGCCCTTCAAGGTACAGGCTCTGGACTCCACGGGAGCCCGGGATGCCTTTTGTGCCGCGCTGAGCGTGGGGATCTCGGAGGGGATGCCGATCGAGCGGGCGGTTCGCTTTGCCGCCGCGGCCGGGGCCCTCGCCTGTACGCGGTTCGGCGCCCAGCCCTCCATGCCCTGGCGGCACGAGGTGGAGGCCATGCTCGAGACGGATGGGGACCGCGGCGAAAGAGCTCCGGAGAGCGGAACCCGGTAGATATCCTCGAGGCCCGGGGCGCCGGGCCTTTCGTTTTTTCGAGGGGGAGTCGTGATGAAGCGATTCGAGAATCGGTCCTGCCCGGATCGGCCCGTTTCGTCCCACGGACGCTCGGGCTTGGTCCCCGGCGGCACGGTGGAGCTGTGCGTCTTCTCGGGGACGGGGAACAGCCTCATGATCGCCCGGGCCCTCGCCGATGCCCTGAGAGGAGAGGGGGTCTCCGCGAACCTGAGGGGGATGGAGGTCCCCCTGCCTCTTCTGGATCGGGGAACGGTCCTGGGGCTCGTCTTTCCCGTCGCGTGCTTTTCGACGTATCCGACGGTCTGGCGCTTCATACGGGCGCTTCCCCCCGGGGAGGGGCGGGATGTGTTCATCGCCGGGACCATGGGCGGCTACTCCGGAGGGATGCAGGCGCCCATGGGCGAGGTCCTGAGGGCGAGGGGGTACCGGCCCGTCGGGGCCCGTTTCTTCGTGATGCCCGGAAACTACGACAACCGGACGATGCCGACGGAGCGGAACGCGGCGCGGGTCGCCAGGGCGATGGAGGACCTCCGGCAGTTCGCCTCCGAGCTCGTCCGGGGCGAGGCCTCGGTCCGGTGCGGGATACCGCTGCTCTCCCGGTTCCTGTATCGCCTGTCCCAGACCCGGCGGCCGTGGGACTTTTTCTACAGGCTCTATCCGATCGCGGTCGACGGGGAGCGGTGCGTCCGGTGCGGCTGGTGTGCGGAGCACTGTCCCGAGGGGGCCATCACGATGGACCCCCTGCCGGCGATCGACCCGAAGGTCTGCCAGTCCTGCCAGCGCTGCATCGGCTTCTGTCCGGTCGGCGCGCTACACGTGCCCGGCAAGCCCGCGGAGCCCTACAGGGCGATGAGCCGGGAGGAGTTCGAGCACGATCTCCGGGGCTTCGGATAAAGGGCGGGGGACCGTGTCCCGGTCCCCCGTGCGGTGCGTTTCAGCTCGTTCTGCAGCAGGTTTTGAGCCCCTCGTAGAAGGTCTCGTAGGTCGGGGCGGGGACGCCCCTGGCCCGGCCCTCGCGGCAGACGTGCCCCACCAGAAACTCCAGCTCCGTGACCCTTCCCTGTTCCTGGTCGAGCTGCATGGAGGTCTTCGTTCCGGGGGCGAAGCCCCGGGCCTTCTCGAGCGTCAGGTTTCCGATGTTCTCCGGCAGGTTCGTCCCCAGGGCGCGGGCCAGGTCCTCGGCCTCGCGGATCATGTCGATGACCGCCCCTCGTCCCGCCGGGTCGTCGAGCACCTCGTCGATGCTCTTGCGGTAGTACGTCGTGGCGGCCGCCAGGGGGGAGAGGAACAGGAACTTTGCCCACATCTCCACGTCGATGCGTTCCGTGAGGGTGACCTGAATGCCGCTGCGCTTGAGGACCTGTTCCAGGTCCGAGTGGCGCATGCGGTTCTCCGCCTCGCTGATGCCCTGTTTGCCGAAGATCAGGCGCTGCACGGCGCCCACCTGGCGGACGGCCCCGGGGGACACGATGTGCGAGGAGACGTAGATGCACCCGCCGAGGAGGTCGCAGGGCGGCAACGTCTTTTCGAGCGCTCCGAGGGCGGATACGCCGTTGAGCAGCGGGACGACGCGGGTGGAGGGCGCAACGAGCGGCGCGGTCGCCTGGGCCGCCTTCTCGAGCTGATGTCCTTTGGTGGCGAAGAGCAGGACGTCGGCGGTGCCCGCCTCCGCGGCGTCGCACGTCGCGAGCGAGGGCCGGACGACGATCGTCCCGTCCTGGGCCGTCAGGCTGAGGCCGTTCTCCCGGACGTTTTTCAGGGTCTCGCCCCGGCACCAGAAGACGACCCGATGCTCCGGATCGTCCGCCATGGCGGACGCCAGGCGACCGCCCACGATGCCTCCGACTCCGCCCAATCCGACGACGACGATTTTCATGACGGTTGTTCTCTCCTTCCTTAAGGGGACGCGGCCCTCATGGGTATGTGGCCTGGTCTCCAAGGTGCTGCAAAGTCAAGACCGCTTCGGGACTGAGACCGTAGAGGTCGATGCTCTCCGGCAGGGATCGCAGGGCCGGTGCCGGGGCCTGTCCCAGAAGGCCGTTCAATCGGGCGGCCGAAGTCGAGCGGAGCAGGTCCTCCTCGGTGCCGTACAGCGCCAGCAGTTCCTCGAAGAGCCAGGGCTCGCGGCGCAGGTGATGCTTCTGGAGCCGGGGTTCCGCGCGGTAGAAGGTCTTGAAGGGCACGATGTGCGCCCTGGGATAGTCCTTCCCGCAGAGGGCGTTGCGTTCGACGGCCGCCTGGGCCAGACGCCGTTCCTTCACGTCCCGAACGAAGATGCGGGGCGCCCGGCGCGGCGAGGTCTCCAGGGGCGAGGCACAGTACCAGTACATGAAGAGCTCCAGAAGCTGTCCGTAGCTGATTGCCCCGGGGTCGTACTCCGCCATCACGGCCTCGGTGTGGTCGCCGACATCGTCGTAGGTGGGGGAGGGGAAAGCTCCGCCCGCGTAGCCCACGCAGGTATGCCAGACCCCCCGCGTGATGCCGAGCCGCGCCTCCGAGCTCTTGAAACACCCCATGGAAAACAGCGCCACCTCGAGCCGAGCCGGCGCCATCGCGTCGATGCGTGGACTTCTTTCGGACAGTATCGTCCTCACCAAACCGTCACTCCCAACTTTTTTGTCCCGGGAACGTCCGGGCGAGGCGGCAGCCCGCCCGTTTCAATCCCGCCCCCATTATCGCGCAGCGTGCCGGACGCGTCATCGTCATATCCCGCATCGGGACGACGGAAAGGAGAATGCGCAAGATGCCGAAGGGGGGCGCCCCATCCGGCATCTTGCGGAAGCCTCAGCGCAGGTCCAGGTGCTTCTTGAGGAAATCGCCCATCTCGCGGTAGAAGTCGAAGCGGTTCTCCTCGTTGCGGAACCCGTGTCCCTCGTTGTCCTTCACCATGTAGACGACGTCCTTGCCGGCCTTGCGGACGGCCTCGACGATCTGATCGGACTCCGAGCGCTTGACCCGAGGGTCGTTGGCGCCCTGGGCCACGAAGAGCGGGATCCGGATCCTGTCCGCGTGGAAGACGGGCGATATCGCCTCCAGCAGGGCCTTGTCCTTCTCGGGATGCCCGATCTCCTCGTACTCCATCTCCCGGAAGGGCTCCCAGTAGGGCGGGATGCTCTCGAGCAGCGTGAAGATGTTGGACGGCCCGACGTAGCTGACCGCGCAGGCGTAGAGGTCGGGCGTGAAGGCCGCGCCGGCCAGGGCCGCGTAGCCGCCGTAGCTCCCGCCGTAGATGGCCAGGCGCTTGGGGTCGGCGATGCCCCGTCCGATCAGCCATTCGACGCCGTCCGTGATGTCGTCCTGCATGGCGCGCCCCCACTGCTTGAAACCCGCCTGCCAGAACTTCTTTCCGTAGCCGGTGGAGCCGCGGAAGTTCACCTGCAGCACCGCCGCGCCGCGGTTGGCCAGGAACTGCGCCTCGGAGTCGAAGCCCCAGGTGTCCCGTGCGCTGGGGCCCCCGTGGGGGATCACCACGACGGGGAGGTCCCTGGAGGCGACCCCCAGGGGAAGGGTCAGGTAGCCGTGGATCGTCAGGCCGTCGCGGGAGGTGTATTGTATCGGCCGCATGGGGGCCATGGTGTTCTCCTTGAGCCAGGGCGAGTGGTCCGCCAGCTTCGTCAGGCTGTTGCTCTCCCGGTCGAAGAGGTAGGAGCCGCCGCGCGTCCGGTCGCCGTAGACCCTGACGATGACCCTCCGTTCGGCGTCGTCCATGTCGGTGACGGCGACCTCGTGGTCCGGGAAGAACTTCTCCAGGGTGTTCTGGAGCTCCTCCCGGTCCTTGTCGAAGAAATGGTAGCGGCTCCTGTCCGTGGTGTAGACGGCCCCCGTGACGACCTTTCTCTTTTTGGAGGAGATCAGGCTCGACACGTCTACCTCGGGGTGCTCGAAGACCAGGGAGAGCGTCTTGTTCGCGTCGGGGTCGAAGGTGTAGATGGCGATCTTGTCCCGATCGAGGTTCGAACCCACGTAGAGGAGCCTGTTGTCGTAGCTGAACATCAGGGGAAAGAAGGAGTCCTTGAAGTTGGTGGTGACCAGGGTCTTGAACTCGTCCTTCTCCGTGGGGCGATAGAGGAGCGACGCGTTGACGCCGTCCGTCTCGTAGGCCGCCCGGAGCCTGCCCTCGTGGTCGGTCATCCAGCCCGTGATGTTGCCGGGGTTCTCGGCGATCCGCGTCAGCTCGCCCGTGGCGAGCGTGCAGCGGTAGACGTCGAAGACCTCGGGGTTGCGCCGGTTCATCTCCAGGAGCATGTGCTCCGGATCCTCCTCCAGGTCGTCCAGCACCCCGGCCCGGACGCCGTCGAAGGGCGTGAGGTCCCGCGAGGCCTTGCCCTCGATGTCCGTCAGGTACACGTGGAAGTTCTCGTCCCCGCCCTTGTCCTGCATGTACACGATGCGGTCGCTGCCCTTCCAGAAGAAGCCCGCGATGTCGCGCTCCGTCGCGCCCGTCACGCGCCTCTCGTCGCCCGTGGCGATATCCCGGACGTAGACGTTCATCCGGCGCTCCCAGGGCTTGGCGAAGGCCAGCCTGGTGCCGTCGGGGGAGAGCGCGAAGGCGCCGACCTCGGGGTTCCGGAAGAAATCCTCCATCGGAAAGAGGGGCGGAACCCCCCCGCTTTCCGCGGCACACGCCGCACCCGAAACGGTCAGAACGCAGCTCAGGACAAAACCCAGGGAAAGCAGACCCGCAAAGCTCATGAACGAGACCTCCTGCAAAAATGGCGAAGATGGGCGTGCGCCGGCGGCGCGAGGAGGGGAGCGCTTGGCCGCGCCCCCCTCTTGCGTCCTGACGCATCTCTGCTACTCTACAGGTTGGGATGTTTCGTGCCATGAGTTTTTATGCGGAACTTCCGCGAAAAAAAGGCGGGGGGCGATCGATATGACGATGGGGATGCCCGTTCCCGCGGCGGTGCTTTTCGGCTGCGCCGCGGTCATGGTCGTGATGGCGACGCGGCGCTGGCGGGCCGGATGGCGGGGCCGCGCCCTGCTGAACCTTATGATGGCCTTGTTTATGGCGATCTTTGCCTGGGGATACCTGGGGTAGCCTTGCCCAACAGGCATAATTCTTGGAGGGGTGTTGATTTGGATATGGACGTCAAAAAAAGGGCCTCGGAGCTGAACGACTACGCCGTGGAGCTCCGCCGGGAGCTGCATGCCCACCCGGAGCTGGAGCACGATCTTCCCTTCACGGAGGGAGTGATCGTTCGGGAGCTGGAGAAGCTGAAGCTCGACGAGCTGCGCCCGGGGCTGGGACGAGGCCATGGGGTCTGCGCCACCCTGGTGGGGGGCAGGCCGGGGAGGACGCTGGCGCTGCGCGCGGACATGGACGCGCTGCCGGTGAAGGAGGAGACGGGCCTGCCCTTCGCCGCCACGAACGGGTGCATGCACGCCTGTGGGCACGACGCCCACGTGGCGATGCTGCTGACCGCGGCGCGGCTGCTCGCCGAGTCCCGGTCCGAGCTGGCGGGGTCGGTGCGCTTCATCTTTCAGCCCGCTGAGGAGACCGTCGCGGGTGCCGTCTCCATGATCGAGAGCGGTGCGCTGGACAAGGTGGACGCGATCATCGGGCTCCACACCGGAAGCATCTGGGAGGGGCTCGAGCCCGGCCAGGTCGGCTGGCGGGTGGGCCCCATGATGGCCTCGACGACGACGATCAAGGTGGAGCTCCAGGGCCGGGGCGGGCACGGGGCCACGCCCCAGTTTACGGTGGACCCGATCGTGATGGCGGCGGAGGTCGTCTCCCAGCTCCAGACCCTGGTGAGCCGCGAGATCAGCCCCTTCGAGCCGGCCGTCGTCACCTTCGGCAGGATCGCGGGCGGCCGCGCCCACAACATCATCGCCGACACCTGCGAGCTCTTCGGGACGATGCGCTGCTTCAACACGAGGACCGACGCCTTTCTCAAGGAGCGTATCACCGCGACGGTCGAGGGCGTGGCGGCCTCCATGCGCGGCCGCGGGACGGTGACCTTCAGCGGGCACCTGCCCCCCGTGCTCAACGACGAGGCGATCGCCCTGAAGATGCGGGACGTGGTGAGGGAGACCCTGGGCGAGGGTGCGGAGCGCGAGGTCGCCCTGCCCTCCTCCGGCGCGGAGGACTTCGCCGAGTACCTCCAGAAGGTGCCGGGCGCGTTCTTCTACCACTGCTCCACCTTCGGCGACGAGCGCGACTACCCGCACCACAACGCCCGCTTCGACGTCAACGAATCCGTGCTCTGGACCGGCGCCGCCGCGATGGCCGCCTTCGCCCTCAAGTGGCAGGGGTGAGCTGCAGGCAGGGGATCGGGGCGAACTGCGGGGAGTGACGACGGAGGACGAGGAAAGCGCGCCCTCAAGGGGGCTGGATGCCTCAAGAGCCCTGAAACATCTGAAGGTGTTTGGTAAGCGAATCGGCTGAAGGCCTGGATCATGAAGTTCTTCGTCGTCCTGGCGCGGGAACGCGCCGGAGGAGAGGCGGCGGCGTTTCCGGCAACGGTGAGGGGAACGCCGCTCTGTTGGGCGTTCCATAAGCAGAAGGCACGAAAGGGGGAGGTGTTGCCTTGTTCTCTTACATTTTGAGAAAGGTTTTGTACACGATCCCGGTCCTGTGGGGGGTCGTCACGGTGGTGTTCCTGGTCGTCAACATCGTTCCGGGGGACCCCGTCACGATCATGACGGGACAGCGTGGGGACGAGCAGACTCTCGCCAAGATCCGTGCGGACATGGGGCTCGACCTTCCGATCGGTCGTCAGTATCTCCGTTTCATCGGGCAGCTCTGCTGCGGAGACCTGGGGACATCGTACCGCAACAACGAGCCGGTGACCTCGGCGATTGCGTCCCGTTTCGGGGCGACGGCCAAGCTGGCCTCGGGGGCTCTGCTTCTGGGCACCCTGCTGGGGGTCGGTGCTGGGGTTCTATCCGCAGTAAGGAAGTACTCGGTCTTCGACTATACCGCGATGCTGGTTGCCGTGGCGGGAGTGAGTGCGCCCGTATTCTGGGTGGGACTGCTCCTGCTCCTGCTCTTCGCCTACACCCTGGGCTGGGTTCCGGGTGTGGGCTACGGCGACGGCTCCTTCAAGTACCTGATTCTGCCCATGGTCACCCTCGGGGTCCGTCCTGCCGCCCTGACGGCGCGTCTGTCGCGGTCCTGTATGCTCGAGGTCCTGAGCCAGGATTATGTGCGCACGGCCAAGGCCAAGGGGCTGAGGAGGTTTACCGTGGTGGCCCGTCACGCTCTCAAGAACGCCATGATCCCGGTCGTTACGGTGATCGGGACGCAGATCTCCTCGCTCCTGTCCGGTGCGGTCCTCACGGAGAGCATCTTTGCCTGGCCCGGAGTGGGAAGGCTTTCTGTGGACTCGCTTCTGGCCAGGGACCTGCCCATGATCCGCGGCGTGGTGGTCTTCATGGCCGTGACCTTCCTTGTCACCAATCTGCTGGTCGACATCTCCTACGCCTTTCTTGATCCGAGGATCCGCTATGAGTGACCGGACGGAGCGAGGCACCGCGCCGAGAAGGGGCGCGGTCGGCAACCTGTGGTACGAGGCCTGGCTGCGTTTTCGCCGCAACCGGCTGGCGATGCTGGGGCTGTTCATGATCGTTTTTCTTCTGCTGGTGGCGGTCCTGGCCCCTTACGTGGCGCCTTATGATCCTTACAAACAGCTGCTCTGGACCGAGGGGGCCAAGGCGAAGCTGGCGGCGCCCTCTCTGGGGCATCTCATGGGGACGGATGCCTATGGCCGCGACATCCTGAGCCGTGTCATTCACGGTTCGCGCCTCTCACTCCAGATCGGACTTCTGGCTACCTTGGTCGCCTTGGCGGTCGGAGTGCCGCTCGGTGCTGTGGCGGGGTACTTCGGGGGCGTCGTGGACGATCTCATCTCGTGGCTGCTCAACGTGATCTTCGCCTTTCCCTTCATGCTCTTCGTCCTGGCTATCGTGGCGGTGCTCAACAATCCCAGCATGATCGTCGTGTTCACGGCCATAGGCCTGGTGAGCTGGGTTCAGATAGCCAGGGTGACGCGGGCGCAGTTTCTGTCACTGAGGGAGAGGGAGTACGTCGAGGCCGCACGCGCTCTGGGGCTTCCCGTCAGGACGATCCTCTTCAAACATATCCTGCCGAACACCCTGGCGCCCGTGATCGTTCAGGCGACCTTGGGCATCGGGGGCATCATCCTGACGGAGGCGGGGTTGGCCTTTCTTGGGTTCGGGGCTCAGCCGCCCACTCCCAGCTGGGGGCTCATGGTCTCGGACGGTCAGCAGTATCTGGCGACGGGACAGTGGTGGTGGGCCGTCTTTCCCGGCCTTGCCATCATGTACACGGTGCTGGCGTTCAACTTTCTGGGGGACGGTCTGCGCGACGCGCTTGATGTCCGTCTGAAGCGCTAGTGGAGGGGTTCGGTATGTCCTTACTTGAAATTTCCGATCTCAAGACGTATTTCGACACCGATTCCGGTCTGGTCCGTGCCGTCGACGGGGTCTCCCTCTCGCTGGAACGGGGGCAGACGCTGGGTATCGTGGGGGAATCCGGATGCGGCAAGAGCGTTCTTTCTCTCTCCGTCATGCGGCTTTTGCCGGAGCCCTCGGGGTATGTGGAGGCCGGGACGATCACCTTCGACGGGATGGATGTCCTGGGGCTGGACGAGTCCGCCATGTGCGGCGTCCGCGGCAACCGGATTTCGATGATCTTTCAGGAGCCCATGACCAGTCTGAATCCCGTGATGACCGTCGGGGAACAGATCATGGAGCCCCTGATGCTGCATCGGGGCATGAGCCGCCGCGGGGCCTGCGCGGCTGCTGCGGAGATGCTGGCCAAGGTCCGGATCGCGGAGCCCGAGCAGCGTATGCGGGAGTACCCGCACCAGCTTTCCGGCGGCATGCGTCAGCGCGTGATGATCGCCATGGCCCTGGTGTGCAGTCCGGCCCTGCTGATCGCGGACGAACCGACGACCGCGCTGGACGTGACGGTTCAGGCCCAGATCCTGCGCCTGATGAACGACTTGAAACAGGAGACGGGGACCTCAATCCTCTTCATCACGCACGACCTCGGCGTCATCGCACAGATGGCGCAGCGCGTTTTGGTGATGTACGCGGGCCGGGCGGTGGAGGAGCAGGATGCGGTCCCCCTGTTTCGGAGCCCGCTGCACCCTTATACGCGCGGTCTGATGCGCGCCATCCCCGCTCTTGGGGGAGGGCAGAAGCGACTCGCCACGGTGCCGGGCGTCGTCCCCAGTCCTCTGAAGCGCATCGACGGCTGTCGATTTCACAACCGTTGTCCCCTTGCCTTTGACCTGTGCCGGAGCGAGGAGCCGCCGCTCTTCGGGTTCGAGAAGGGGGCTGCCGTCCGGTGTTGGCTGCATCGCGACGGCCGTCATGATTTTTCGGGGTGTGTCTAGCGTAGCTGCGGGCCCGTGGGGGAGGAGGCGCCGGTCTCGGCACGGTTCGGAAAAGGGGGAGGGAATATGTACCTGGATGTCCAGGGGCTGAAGAAGTATTTTCCGATATGCAAAGGGGTTTTCCGCAGGGTTGCGGGGCAGGTTCGGGCGGTCGATGGGGTGTCGTTCTCGGTGGAGAAGGGGCGTACGCTTGGCATCGTAGGGGAGTCCGGATGCGGAAAGACCACGGTTGGCCGGACTCTGATCCGTCTGATGGAGCCCACCGGGGGCAGCGTTCGTCTCGAGGGACGTGACGTGGGGGAACTGCTCCGTGAGCGGCCTAAGGATCTGCGCAGGCGGATGCAGATAATCTTCCAGGATCCCTATGGGAGCCTCAACCCCCGTCTCACGGTCAACGAGATCGTCGGGGAGGGAATCCGTTTCCATGGGCTGGCCGGGTCGGGGAATCTGGAGCGCAGCGTCGTCGCGGCGCTGGAGCAGGCGGGCCTTCAGCCGGAGCACCGATTCCGCTACCCCCATGAGTTCAGCGGGGGGCAGCGTCAACGCATCTGCATCGCGCGGGCCATAGCCGTGGACCCGGAGATCGTGGTCTGCGACGAGCCGGTCTCGGCGCTCGACGTCTCCATCCAGAGTCAGGTGCTGAACACGCTGAAGGACCTCCAGGAGCTTCGGGGCCTGACCTACATTTTCATCACGCACGACCTGTCCGTCGTGCGGTTCATAGCCGATCGTGTGGCCATCATGTACCTGGGCAAGCTCGTGGAGATCGCCCGGACGGAGGCCGTCTTTCGGAATCCCCTGCACCCCTACACACAGGCGCTCCTCGCGTCGGTTCCCATCCCGGATCCGTTGCGGAGGATGGAGCCCGAGCTGTTGGAGGGCGACATCCCCTCGCCGGTGTCCCCTCCTTCGGGCTGCCGCTTTCATACGCGCTGTCCCCGGGCCATGGACGTCTGTTCCTCCAGGGAGCCATCTTTGACGGACTGCGGAGAAGGGCATGAGGTCGCGTGTTTCCTCCTTTCGTGAGGTTTTTTTTCGGTGCCCTTGGGAAGGTGTTTGTTCTGTGCTAAAATCTATGAAAATTGAATCATCATATTTCAGGAGGGAGAAGCATGAGAAAAAGCGGTAGGATCCTTTTGGCTGCACTGGTCTTTGGGTTTTTCTTCGTTGCCTGCGGTGTGGGGTGGGCTGCCGGGGCCGAGCCCCGGTACGGCGGGGTACTTACGTGGCGGCTGATCAACGAGCCGCCGGCACTGGATCCGGCGCATTCCGACATCACCACCTCCGCGCGCGGGACCAACCTGTTCTGCGAGCCTCTGGTCGACCTCGATGATGATGGAATGCAGGTCGTTCCCGCCCTGGCCGAATCCTGGGATGTGAATGGGGACTCCACCATGTGGACGTTACGCCTCCGCAAGGGCGTCAAGTTCCACAAAACCGCCTACAAAGGGGAGCCGACCGCCAACGGGGGGCGCGAGCTCACGGCGTCGGACGTCAAATACTCGTTCGAGCGTCTGATTCGCGAAAAATCCGCCCGTGCCTACTTTCTGAACTGCATCGAGGGGTATCAGGATTACTTCGACGGCAAGGCCAAGGAGTGGGCGGGCATCCAGGTCGTGGACGACCATACGGTGCGTTTCACGCTCTCCGCGCCCTATGCGCCGTTCCTGGCGGCACTCAGCTACACCGCCTACTGCATCGTCCCGCACGAGGACGCGGAGAAGCTGGGCAAGGACTTCAACTTCCGGCCCGTCGGGACCGGGCCCTTCGTGGTTTACGACTGGCAACACGACAACAAGGTGACCTTCAGGAGAAATCCGGACTACTGGATGAGGGATTCGGCGGGCCGGGCACTTCCCTATCTGGACGGGGTGGAGCTGGTCGTCGTTCCGGACAGCAGCGTGGCCTATCTGGAGTTCCGCAAGGGGAACCTGGATGTCCTCTCCGATGTCCCCACCGAGTTCTATGACGAGATCTCGAAGAACTACAAGGACCGTTTCCAGATGCGTCCGACGCTGGTGACCCAATACTACGGCATGGCGGTGGAGAAGAAGCCGTTTGACGACGTGAGGGTGCGCCGGGCGATCAACTACGCGGTGAACCGCAAGGCGATCAACGAACTGGTCATGAGCAACGTGTTCATCGAGGGCAAGGGGGTTCTGCCCCCCGGGATGCCGGGGTACAACCCCGACCTCAAGTCCTACGGCTACGATCCGGACAAGGCGAGGGCGCTGCTGAAGGAGGCCGGATACGAGAAGGGGCTCTCCGTGACGCTCCAATACAACAACAACCCCCGCCACAAGCTGATCGGCGAGGCCGTTCAGGCACAGTTTGCGGAGGTCGGCATCAAGCTGGAGCTGCAATCCTCCGAGCTGGGGGCGCATTACGACGGGGTTCGCCGCGGGGACGTCCCCTTCTTCCGTGCGGCGTGGTCGGCGGATTATCCGGATCCGGACAACTTTCTGTACAACCTGTTCTGCTCCGACAACTTCGGCCCCAAGGGCAACTATGCTCGCTACAAGAACGATGACGTGGATGAGTGGCTGAAGGAGGCCCGGACGATCTCGGACCCGCAGCGGCGCGTGGAGCTGTACCGCAAGGCGGAGCAGCAGATTGTGGACGACGCTCCCTGGGTGTTTCTGTTCTACGACACCACGAACCTAGTGGCGGGACCGAAACTGCATGACATCAAGCTGTCGTTCATCGGCGAACATAACACCTCTCTGACCGCGGTCTGGAAGGATGAGTGAGCCTGGGGGGCCGTCCCCGTGGACGGGAAGGGCGGAAACGGACGAGCAAATCCCCCCGCTCAAGGCAACAAAATTGAAAGGTGCCGGCGCCAACGAGGTGCCGGCACCTTTCAATTGGACTCGAGACTATTTCTCGTCCGTTGCGATGAACTCCGGCACGGCCTCGGACGCCAGGGAGACCTGGGATCCGTCGGCCATGTTCTTGACGGTCACCGTGCCCTTCTCCATCTCCTCGGGGCCGATGATGCAGGCCCAGGCGGCGCCGGAGGCGCCCGCGCTCCTCATCTGGGACTTGAAGCCGCGCGCGGCGGCGTCCTGTTCGGCGGCGATCCCGTGCTGCCGCAGCCGGTGCGTCAGCACCTGGACGGCGCTCCGGGCGGATTCGTCAAGGGCCACAGCATAGACCTTCGCCGAGGGGGCGCGGCCGAAGGAGCAGCCCTGCTCCTCCATCACGAGGACGATGCGGTCGAGCCCGCCCGCGAAGCCCACGCCCGGCAGGCGGGGCCCGCCGATGGCCTCGGACAGGTTGTCGTAGCGCCCGCCCCCGCAGACGGCGTTCTGCGCTCCGAGGTCGCCGGAGAGGATCTCATAGGCCGTCTTGGTGTAGTAGTCGAGCCCGCGCACCAGGCGCTTGTCCAGCCGGTAGGGGAAGTTCAGGCGCTCCAGCCCGGAGCGGACCTCCCGGAAGTGGTCCCGGCACTCCGGGCAGAGGTGGTCGTGGATGGACGGGGCGGCGTCCGCGACGGCCCCGCAGGAGGGGCTCTTGCAGTCCAGGATGCGCAGGGGGTTGCGCTCCATGCGTCCCACGCAGGTCTCGCAGAGCTCGCCCCTGCGGGCCTCGAAGTGCTCCAGCAGCGCCCTGCGGTAGACGGGGCGGCAGACGGGGCACCCCACGGAGTTCAGGACCGCCTCCAGGTTCTTCAGCCCCAGCCGCCGGAAGATCTCCGCGGACAGGTCGATGATCTCGACGTCCGCGACGGGGCCGGGGATGCCCAAAAACTCCGCGTCGATCTGATAGAACTGGCGGTAGCGTCCCTTCTGGGGGCGCTCGTAGCGGAACATGGGCCCCCAGCACCACAGCTTGGCGAAGGCTCCCTGGGCGCAGAGCCCGTGCTCCAGCGCGGCGCGCACCATGCCCGCCGTGGCCTCCGGACGCAGGGTGACGCTGCGGTCCCCCCGGTCGACGAAGGTGTACATCTCCTTCTCCACGATGTCCGTGGTCTCGCCGACTCCGCGGGAGAACAGCTCCGTGTGCTCGAACAGGGGCAGATGGACCTCCGCGCAGCCGAAATCGGTCATCGTCTCGGCCGTCGTCCTCACCACGTAGGCCCACTTCCACGACTCGTCGGGCAGGATGTCCCGTACGCCTCTGGGCGCCTTGATGTCCATCACGAACCAACCCCGTTTCCTTGCATTTTCGTAAAAAATGAATGGCAGGCAGATAGAAGCAGTATAACCCAAAAGGGGCGTTTTTTCAGTGCCGTTTGGGGCTTGAGTCGCCTCCGCGTTCGTCCGATACAAATTACATGTGGTGCTCCGCCTATTGAAGTGTTACAATCATGTTAAAATGCAAGGAAGTGCCCTTGAAAGAGAAAGGGATGCATAAGAGCGTGTCGGCCCCTGGCTCTTCAGGGGCACGTGGGTGATGGTCTTCCGCTGTTGGGATGGATCGACGGGTACTGAAACTAAGGCCCGGAAAGCCTGAGTCGGCGGAAGCCACGATTGTGGTGTATGTTTGTTGGGGGGTACGGGAAATGGCAACGTCGAGGAGACGGATAGGAGACATCCTGCTCGAGGCGCGCAGCATAACGCCCGAGGATCTTGAAAGGGGGTTGGCTGTCAAGGCCTCGGAGCCCGACAAGCGTCTGGGTACGATCTTGATCGGGCTGGGCATCCTGACGGACCGTCAGGTGACGGAGGCTCTGGGTCTCCAGTTCATGCTCCCCGTGGTCAACGTGGGGGAGTACCTCGTCAACGTCACGGCCCAGAATGCCCTGCCCCGTGAGCTCCTCGAGCGGCTGAACGCCTTTCCCCTGGAGTTTCAGAGCAACGATTCGGTCCTGCTCGTCGCGATATCCGACCCCCTGGACGCCGCGACCCAGGCTGAGTTGCGCGAGAACTCCTCCCTGAAGCTCCGCTTTGCGCTGGCCCCCGCGGAGGAGATCCGTTGGGCGCTCAGCGGCGGGCAGAGCGCCCCGGCGGCGGCTCAGCCCCCGCAGCCGGCCCCTTCCCCTGCCGCAGCCGACGGGCGGGACGGGGCTGTCCCCATCGAGCTTCCGGCGCCGTCGCGCCCGGAGCCTCCCAAGGAAAGTCCCGTGGAGACCTCGGACGACACCTCCCTCATTCCGGCCTTTGCCGCCCTCCACGCGGCTCAGCCCAAATTGGGGGACATCCTGGTTCAGGCGGGCGTCATCAACAACGAGCAGCTGACCCGGGCCCTTCAGGTTCAAAGGGATTCCGGAAAGAGGCTGGGCCAGATCTTCGTCTCGGAGGGGATCGTGTCCGAGGTTCGGCTTGCCGAGGCGCTCTCGACGCAGCTGAAGCTGCCCATGTTCACCCTCACCCGCTACCGCCCCATGCCGGAGGCCATCAAGATGGTGCCCCGGGCGGTCGCGGAGCGGCTGACCCTCATCCCTCTCGCGATCGTGGAGGACGACCTGCTGCTGGTGGCGATGGCCAACCCGCTGGACCTGCTGGCCCAGGACGAGGTCCGGATGCTCACGGGCCGGAACCTGAAGGTGGGGATCGCGACGACCACCGATATCCTCCAGAACCTGGACCGCCTCTACAACCTCCAGGGCAGCCTGGAGGACGCGATCGTCGAGGTGGACCCCAGCCTGGAGGAGAACAAGGAGATCGACTTCGACTCCAGCGCCGACGACGCCCCGGTCATTCAGCTGGTCAGCAATCTGCTGCAGCAGGCCGTGCGCGAGTCGGCCTCGGACATCCACGTCGAGGTCTATGAGAAGTCGGCGCGCGTGCGCTTCCGCGTGGACGGCCAGCTCTACACCGCGTTCGACTATCCCGTGGCGCTGCACCCCTCCGTCTCCGCCCGCCTCAAGATCATGAGCGGCATGGACATCGCGGAGAAACGCAAACCGCAGGACGGCCGCATCCTGATCCGCGTGGACGGCCGGCGCATCGACCTGCGCGTCAGCGTCCTGCCCACGATGAACGGGGAGAAGGTCGTTCTGCGTATCCTGGACCAGGAGAGCTCCGCCGTGGGGCTGGACCGCCTGGGGCTCGAGGTCGACGACATGGAGAAGATCGAGATGTTCTGCACCATGCCGTGGGGCATCATGCTGGTGACGGGTCCCACGGGAAGCGGAAAGTCGACGACGCTCTACTCCATGCTCCAGAGGATCAATCAGCCGGACGTCAACATCATCACGGTCGAGGACCCGGTGGAGTTCTCCGTGGCGGGGATCAACCAGGTCCACGTCAACGAGAAGGCGGGCCTGACCTTCGAGTCCGCCCTGCGCTCCATCCTCCGCCAGGACCCCGACAAGGTGATGGTGGGAGAGATCCGCGACCAGAAGACCGCGCAGATCGCCATCCGCGCGGCCCTCACCGGGCACTTCGTGCTCTCGACCCTGCACACCAACGACGCGCCGAGCGCCGCCACCCGTATGATCGACATGGGGGTCCCGTCCTTTTTGGTCTCGGCGTCGCTGTCGGGCGTTATTGCCCAGCGCCTGGTCCGGCGCCTGTGCCCCCTGTGCCGGGAGGAGTACGAGCTGACCGCCAACATGTGCGAGACGCTGAACGTACCGGAGGGGACCCACGCGTTCCGGCCCCGCGGCTGCAACGAGTGCCGGAACGGCTACAAGGGGCGGCGCGGCATCTACGAGATCATGGTGGTGGACGACGAGCTGCGGCGCATGATCCTGGACGGGGTCAGCAACATCCAGCTCCGTGCGGAGGCCATCAATCGCGGGATGAAGACGCTGCGCCAATCGGGCATCAACGCGGCACTGGGGGGACACACCTCGCTGGAGGAGGTCTTCGCCACCACGCTTTAACGGGCAACAAAAGGACGCCCCTCGAGGGGGCGTCGCATTTTATTTCATGGGAGGTCTTGCCTTGCCTATCAGCTTGAGATCCCTGTTGGACGAGGTCATTGCAAGGGACGCCAGCGACCTGCACATCGGCGTGGGGGTCCCCCCGGCGATACGGATCGACGGCCAGCTTCGCCACGTCGAGGGGGCGGGGGTGCCGACGGGCGCCGACATCGAGAAGGCCTTTCTGGAGGTGCTGTCGAAGGGCCAGTACGAAATCTTCAAGGCGTCGCGGGAGATGGACTTCAGTTTCGCCCACAGGGCGGCGAACGGCAAGGAGGCGCGTTTTCGCGGCAACTGCTTCCAGGAGGCCCACGGGCTGGCGGCCGCCTTCCGTCTGATCCCGGCCTACATCCGCTCGATCGACGATCTGGGGATTCCCTCCGTATTGAAGGAGATCGCCCGCAAGCGTCGCGGGCTCTTTCTGGTGACGGGGCCCACGGGCCACGGCAAGAGCACCACCCTGGCGGCGATCATCAAGGAGATCAACGCCACCCGTTACGAGCACATCATCACAATCGAGGACCCCATCGAGTACGTGCACCGTTCGGACCGCTGCCTGGTGCACCAGCGGGAGGTGGGGTCGGACACGGCGAGCTTCGCCGAGGGCCTGAGGCGCGCCCTGCGCCAGGACCCGGACGTGATCCTGATCGGCGAGCTTCGGGACCTGGAGACCATCTCGGCGGCGGTCACGGCAGCGGAGACGGGGCACTTGGTTCTGGGCACGCTCCACACTCAGGACGCGGCGCAGTCCATCGACCGCCTGATCGACGTCTTTCCGCCCCACCAGCAGCAGCAGATCCGGGTGCAGCTGGCGTCGGTCCTGGTGGGCATCTGTTCGCAGCAGCTCATCCCGAAGGGGACCACCGGCGGACGGATCTGCGCCACGGAGCTCCTGATCGCCAACCCTGCGGTGCGCAACTGCATCCGGGAAGGAAAGATCAGCCAGATCAAGACCGTGATCCAGACGGGGGCCGGCATCGGGATGCACACGATGGAGCAGAAGCTCTCGGAGTTTGTCAAAAACAGAATACTGCCCCTGGACGCTGCTTTGGCCTACGCCTACGATCCCCAGGACCTTCAGAGGATCCTGATGATGCAGGCGGGCTAGCGCGGCCCGGACGGATTGGAGGCCCACATGAATTTCAAGTACAGAGGCCGTTCCGCGGACGGCAGCGTCGTCGAGGGGCAGGTGGATGCGGACACCCAGGATATGGCCCTGGACATCCTGAAGCAACGGGGCGTTCTGGTTCTGGCGATCAACGCGGCCGGGTCCGGAGGAGATGCAGGCAGCGTCTCGCGGCGCTCCACCGAGGGCATGTCGCTCTTGGACAAACTGAAGCGTATCGGGACGGTGCCCGGGAAGACCAAGATGGTCTTCTTCCGCCAGCTCGCCACGATGATCAAGGCGGGGCTGAGCCTGACCATGGCGCTCGACATCATCGCGGAGCAGGAGAAGAACCTGATCTTCCAGGACGTCCTGCTGGACGTCAAGGCCAGCATCGACCGGGGTGTCTCCCTGAGCCAGGCCATGAAGCAGCACAAGGAGTTCAACACCATGATGATCTCGCTGGTGCAGGCGGGCGAGGAAGGGGGGCTTCTGGACGAGTCCCTGGAGCGCGTGGCGAGCCTGCTGGAGAAGCAGGCGGCCCTGAGGGGCAAGATCAAGTCCGCCATGTTCTACCCCACCTTCGTCATCCTGTTCGCGATCGGCGTGGTGGTGGTCTTCATCGCGTTCATCCTGCCGAAGTTCAAGCAGGTCTTCGCGGGGATGAACATCGAGCTGCCGATGCTGACGCAGATCATGTTCGAGGTGGGGGACTACTGCCAGGAGAACTGGAAGCTGATCGTGGGGGTGACGTTCGCCGTGATCACGGCCCTGGTCTGGATGATGAAGAGTCCTGTGACCAAGCCCTTCATGGACCGGCTGAAGCTCAAGCTGCCGGTGGTCAAGAGCCTGGTGTTCAAGTCCTCCATGGCCCGGGCCACCCAGACCCTGGCGTCCCTGGTCACTGCGGGTGTGCCCATCCTGAGGGGGCTCGAGATGTCGGAGGAGGTGGCAGGCAACGACGTGATCCGCGTCGGGTTCGCCGACTTGCAGGCCGCGGCCAAGGCGGGCCTGCACTTGGGCGACGCCGCCAAGCAGGCCAAAGTGTTTCCCCCTTTGGTGTGTCAGATGATGCGCATCGGCGAGGAAACGGGCCACCTGGACGACATGTTGGAGCGCGTGGCGACTTGGTACGACCAGGAGCTGGACGAACAGATCAAGGCCATGACCTCTTTGATGGAGCCCATCATGATCGTGATCGTGGGCGGAATCGTGGCCCTGATCGCAATGGCCATCTTCGGCCCCATCACAGCGGCAATTTCGCAGTTCTGATGGAGTGATGTCTGTTCGGATAAAGTCAGTGGATTGGGTCTTAGGACCTATTGCATTTGATGCAAAAATCCCTATACTTATTGTCATCAAGCCCTAGGTATCAAGGGCTAAATTTAAAGGAGGAATTTTCCATGAATATGCGTAAAGGTTTCACCCTCGTCGAGCTTCTGATCGTCATCGTCATCATCGGTATTTTGGCGGCTGCTATGTTGCTTTCCAGCGGTTCGGCGACAGCTTCTGCAGAGGCCTCCAACGTCGTCAGCAACCTGCGTAGCCTGAAGGCCGCTGCTCTGATGTTCTACATGACCAGCATGGATGACGTCGAGGCTGAGAACGGTAAGGTGCCCGCAAAATTTGATTTTGAGAAACACTTGGCTATCTATACCGATAACCCCAGCAAGTACAAAAAGACGGAGTATGCTTTGGTTTCGGATACTAACAAGAAATGGTATGTGGGTTATGACCTGAGCAAGGTCCCCAGCAGCACGAAGGATGAGGTGGCGGCAAAGCTGATCGGTAAGAGGAAATCGCTGGGGCTTATGGGCTCGGCGGCTTTGGGTAGCGCTCCTAAAGCCGAGTACAACAACGAAAACGTTATATGGATGATCGCCCGTTAGTTCTGAAAAGTTCAGGCGCTTTGCGAAGGATCCCGCGAGGGGTCCTTCGCTTTTTGTGTCTTTTGAAAACCTCCGGCACAGCCGGGGGTTCATGTAGCTTCCGGCCATGAGAATTGTTTTCCCTCGAGTAAAGAGTGTAAGAAAGTCAAGGGTTATTTACAAAATCCTGGCTGAAAAATATAAACAGAGCTTTTCTCCCGGTGTCAAATTACCCAGAGCTTTGTGAGGTTTGACCCAGTTGTAGTCATTGACGAAACGGGCCAGTGATTTTCTGCGAAGCTCCGGAGACTCGAAATGCTCCTTATCGTGCCACATCTCCATCAAGGTCCGTATGACCCGTTCCGCCATTGGTCTTCGGTGTTGCCGGGCGCGTGAACTTCTGCCCGATACCCTTTCTCATGCACAGCTCCGCAAAAGCGTGATGCTCCGGATTCCCTTGAAATTCTTTGCCGTTGTCCGTATAGGCTGTCTCAATCGTATAGGCGCATTCCTCCAGGACTTGACCCGGAAAGCTCCCTGCGGAAGCGGCTGTCTTGTCCGGCAGGATTGCCGCATAGAGCTCACGGCTGTAGTCGTCGATCGCCACGAAAAGATAATCTCGCGGGTCGGTATTGACCTGTCCCTTCAGTAAAGGCAGACGCTTGCAGTCAAGGTGAAGCATTTCTCCCGGATAGCTTTTGTTGTAGCGTTTGGCCTCCTTTTTCAATCTGGCTTCAATTGTCTTTCTACTTTGGCAAGACGTTTCATGTCCCAGGCCAGAGTGCGGAAACGAGCATTACAGCTGTTGTGAATAGAGAAATCCCGTTTGTGGCCTCGTGCCAAAATCTTATAGATGGTCGGACGGGAGACGTGATATTCCTCGGCCAGCGAAGCAACGCGTATGTGTTCTGTGTGATGCCTCCGGTAAATCTCCTCTCGTTGCTGGGGTGTCAGTTTTGTGCGTTTGTGGACGTTCATTTCGGGCGGCTCCTTCCCGGGCGTTTGCCTCCTGCAACCTCACCCGGTTTGTAAACAACCCTAGATTGTTCTACACAGTAGATCTCAGAACTTGCTCTTCCGGGTCACCCACCAAGGGGCCATGGACGTGTCGGCATGGCCATGGCCCCACAGTTCCCAGAATGTCGCAAAACAGCTGTTCAATCGGGTCACGAAGGCAAAAAGAGGAAAAAGGGGCAGCCACACGGTCAGTTTGAGATCTTCGCGAAGGCGCTCCGAGAGCATCAGCACTGAGGAGATCCAGATAAACAAGGTCAGCGTCAGGTAGAAAAGGTAGACCAGAACCATCAGGGACACAGCCACCCGGATGGGAAAGGCGATGAAGAGGTAGACGGTATAGATCAGAAGCAGGATGGGCATCATGATCTGAAACATCAATCCGGACAGGATTTGATAGAGGAAGTTGGGCCACCCCAGGATCCGTGGGGAAAAGGCTTTGCGGTGCTTTCTGAAATAGATGAAGGAGAGGTCCCCGTCCCAGCGCAGGCGCTGCCGCAGAAAGCCCAGCATCGACACGGGCACGTCGGTGTGCCCTATCGCCTCGGAGTCGAAGACGATGCGCATCTTTTTCCCCTGGCGCCCGAAATAGCTCTTGACCCGCAGGGTCAGGTCCAGATCCTCGGCCGTTCCGGCATCCCATCCCACGATCAGCTCCAGGATGGAACGCCGGAAGATGCCGAACGCGCCCGAGATGTTGTTCACCAGGTTGAACTCGCTGAGCCCGGTCTTGCTGGCGTGGATGGACAGAAAGTATTCGATGGCCTGCATGCGGGTCACGATGCTCGCCCGGACGTTGCGGACGCGCAGGGAGCCGGCTACGCACGCGACGGAGGGGTCCTGGAAATGCCGGGTCGCCCGCTCCACCATGTTGTTGTCGAACGAGGTATCGCCGTCCAAAGCCATGATGACTTTTCCTGTGGAGAATTTCAGCCCGGTGTTCAGGGTGGATACCCGCCCGCCCCTCTGCCATTTGGGGACCACGATGATGCTGCGATTTGCGTGGGCCGAGACGAAACCGCGCATGGCCTGTGCGGCATCGTAGGTGTCCCGGTTCTGATCGGCACCGTCGATCACCACGACGAGCTGGATCGAGCCGGGGTAGATCTGCGTACAGAGCGACCGAATCGTCTTGCGGATCTCCGCCCCCTCGCTGTAGCAGGTGACGATGCAGCTGACGGACGGGTACCAGGCGGTACGGTCCCGCTCCCCCCATCGGCGGATGGTCGCGCGCACCACGCCCAGGAAGACCATCAGATAGACGGGTACCTCGAAGAACAGGACGAAGGGGATAAACTTCCAAAGCACCGTCATGTCGGCCCGGACGATGGGAGTGAGGAAATTCCAAGAAAAAAGCTCCGACAGAGCCTCCATGGCGTCCTACCCCTTGTCGCCCAACCGGGCGCTCAGCTCGAAGAGAAGGTCCTTCGCCCCAATGATTTTCTCCCTGCCCTCCTGCCGAAAATCGTCCGGAAAGGAGCAGGAGGCGACCCCCATCTCCAGGCGCGGGGCGTCCTCGACCGAGACCAGATCCCGAAGGGACTCCAAGCGCTTGAGAACGTTTCCGGCCTGGGCCCCGGAGGTTCGGGGCAGAAGGAACCAAAGGGTGTCCAGCGTGGAGCGCGACGTCACGTCCGTCAGGCGCAGCAGCTCCTTCAGACGCGAGACGATGGCGTCCATCAGCTGGACCATGCGGTGGTTGCCCAGGGCGTCGGCTATGGACTCGAGGTTGACGAAGCGCAGCACCAGCAGGGTGAAGGTCTGCTCCGGGTAGCGCCGCACAAAGTGCAGGTTCCATCCCAGAAATTGCTCGAAGTAGGGGAATGTGACGTTTCCCAGCCTGTCCAGCAGGGCATAGGCAACCTCCATCTTGCCCACTCGTGCGGAGATGCGTCCCTTGTCGGTGATGCGCCAGGAATGAAAGCTGCGGGGAACGAGCTCCCCCGGAAGGCTGGCCGTGCCGCACCCGTAACAGGAGGCGAGGACCTGGGGCTCGACGAAGTTGCTCCTGCACGTCGAACAGAGCATGGATTCCAAGGGGTGGTCGTAGTCGCTGCCTAGATGCCTCAGACGAGTCCGGCAGTGCATGCAGCGCATTCCCTCATTCTTCAGCAGGTCCTCCATCGCCGAGATCCGGCCGCAGGTGAAGCAGTGCACCAGCTCCTTGGTCGCTATCTCGATGCTGTGGCATTCGGGGCACACATCGATGAAGTTCAGGTGCGGCGAGTTGCACTTCGGACAGACGCGGATACGGGCGACGAGGCGTCCCGACGCGATCTGGCCCTGGTCCTGCATCTCCTGGATCCAGTGATAGGCATCCATTCCGTCGTCCGCGAAGCATTCCGCAAGGGGGTACCCGTAGATCGCCGGCGTCAAGGCGTCGGGGACGGGCTCCAGTTCCCTGTCCCTGCGCGAATAGAGCCACCCCAGCAATCGGAAGTCCGCCCCGGAAAGGGGCGCCTCGTGGTCGATCTCCTCCAGAACGTCCAGGATCGGACGGGCGGCGGAGATGGCCTCCTCCGGATCGAGAACCGGCCCGTCGGCGAGGGCCGACGCTCGGGGAGGCTGCTTGCAGGTGAAGAAAACGGGGGCCGCAAAGGTGTGCGGATTCCGGCGTATCGCCTCCGCCGTCCTCAGAGCGAGTTCCGGGTCGTTTCCGTCCAGGATGAAGGCGTTGGCGTCGCCGTCGAGGAGGTCCGAGGGCGAGTTTGCCTCGCGCAGCCACTCGCGAGCGGGGAGCACCGCGTGGGCGTCGAGTTTTAAACGGGCAAAACGCGGTTCCATATCAGAGCCCCTCCGTTTCGTTTACGAATCGCTTCAAAATCCCGGGAAGCCGGACTCCCCAGCGAACGATGAGGGGCAGTCCCTCGATCAGGTATTCGGAGGGAATGGGGGATATGGGCGTCAGAAGGACGCGTATCGTTCTCTTGGATCCGGCAAAGGTCATGAACTCTCCCGGTATCGCCTGGGTTTCGGTCGGGAGCCGGTCGATACGGGCGGGAAGGGAGACCTTTCCGGGAAAACGTACCTCGACCATGGCGTCCTTGCGGATGAAGGGCAACGCCTCGTTGTCTGCGAATACGACGATGGAGATGGAATCGGGGTCGACGATCGTGGCCAGCGGCACCCCCTGGGTCAGGGTCTCCCCGGGAGTGACGCCGATATGGAGAATTTTCCCATCCACGGGACTGATGACTTCGAGGGGAACGACCTGAGCCTCCAGGATCTCGATCTCGGCCTCCATCTGACGGCGCTCGGCACGCATGGTGTCCAAGTTGCGCTGCGCCTGAAGCAAAAGAGCTCTGTGCTCCTCCCGTTCCCGGATCAGATCCGCCCTGGCCCGGTCCTCCGCCTGGCGAGCCAGCCGAAGATCGGCCTCCGTCGCAGCCCGATTGCGCAGAAGCTCCTCAACTTTTTTCCTGTCCTTCTCCGCCTGATTCAGGACCTCGGAGGCCAGAGCGATTGCCCCTCCCGACACTGTCGGACGGCCGGGAAGGACATCTCCGGAAAGCCCCATGGCCTGCAGTCTGGCACGGAGAAGGGCGAGACGCTCGTACTTCGCATCCAAAGCATCGTCCTCGACGTGAAACAGGATGTCGCCCTTCCTGACCTCGCTGCCCACCGGGAAGGGGACCTCGATGATCGTTCCCGTCTTGGGCATGGTGATCGATGTCCTCTTCATTAGAAGCGAAGCGGGAGAGTTGACGACGAACCACGGCAATACGGATCGATAAAGGAAAAAAATCAATGGGCTGAAAACCAGAAACAAAATGACGTACCAACGCAACCAGGGAACCACCCGTTTTCCCGGCGCGTATTCCACCCGTACATCCTTCCGGATCGTGGCTTTGCCGCGATCCGGACCTAACGAAAAATTCATGTCTTCTCTCCTTAGCTCGTCAACAAGTCGGCAGGCTTCTGCAGCTACTTGGACATCAGAATATAGTCCTCCCGAGACTGAACGATCAGTCCGGCGAAGTTCGACAGTCCCTCGGTTCCGATGCTCTCCCGAAGCCTCTGCATACGTTTCTCGAAGCCGTCCCGGCCGGCTTCGAAATAACTCTCCGACCGCGACAGTCCCTTCTCCACACTCTGCACCAGGGCAAAGCGCAATCGCGGATGCGCTCGGCATATGGCCTTGAATCGATCTGCCACCGCATCCATGTTCGTGGAATAGATCATGACGGCAAGGTCCGAAATTCCCATTTCCACCAAGGCTCCGGCCATTTTCTCCCCCAGCTCGCCCTCGAGGTAGCGGGGGTGGACAACGAGCTCGATGGGGCGTCCTACGACGATGAGGGCCATTCTGAGGGTGTCCAGCAGGTGCGTCGAAAGGGTGTCCCGATTCCGCTCCGCGTTCGGCAGCATGTCGGGTTCCAGATCCAGATGAACGCTCCGGAAGGGGAAGGGGGCGAGAAAACGAAGCACGCCCTCCAGGCCCTCGCGGGCCTCAGGCAGAATCCAGGCGGGATCGCCCAGCAGAAGATCCACGATGACCCCCTCCCGGGAAGCGTGACGCAAAAGCGCCCGAAGCCCTTCGGCCCCCTCGGAGTTGCGCAGTCCCTGAACTTCCTGGGGCGAAAACGAGAGGAGAATTCGGTCAAAGCCGTCGCGCTTCAGGCGTGCAAGGGATTCCGTCCGTGTCGCCTCGCTCAGGAGGGGGGCGGCACGCCAGGCATAGACGGCTTTACGGTTCTGAAGGGGTTTGGGTGCCGGTGCAGTGGGAGCATCCTCTGGCTTGTTCCGATTCGCAAGGGCCATCTCCGGACTCTGCAGCGGTTTGACGGACTTGGATGCCGGATGGGGTGAGGATGACGGCATCCGTCCCTCCCCTGACTGCGGCATGGCAGCGGCCGGAGCCCTTGGGGGAAGAGAGGGAAGCTCCGGGTGCGGAAGGGGCGGAAAGGCCAGCAACAGGTCGCGGCGCTCCGTGTCCCCGAGGGGGAAGACGCGCGATTCGTCCTCGTCTCCCTCGGAGGCAAAAAAGGCCAGCAGCTCGATATAGGTCTGAAGTGCCAGGGATTCCGCATCGATGACGTCCATTGCCGTACGCAGCAACGCGTAGCGTCCTCGCTGCAGCTGCTCGAAGGTGTCGCCGGGGAGGGACTGGAAGCGCAGCGTCCGTTCCCTGACGTTGGCCTGGGCGGCCTCCAGGCGGGTTGTGCCGACGCGCAGGGACTCCCGCGCGTAGTCGTTCCACAGCAGCTGTTCCTCGAAGTTGTCCTGAAGACGCATCTCGGTGCTGACGACGTCCCACCGTGCGCGCTCGAGGTCGGACTGGGCGGCCTCCCGCGCTCCGTCCGACCGGGAGGAGAGGGAGCCGAACGGCTCCCTGACGCTCAATCCCACATGGGCTCCCGCCCCCCAGGTCCCCGGGAAATCCCGGGCCGCCGTCAGGCCCATATCGAGGTGGGCATCGCGGTCGTTCCGCTTCGCCAATCCTGCGATCTCCTCGTGGAGACGGACCGCCTCCTCCCTTCCGCGCAGCTCGGGGTGGCCGGACAAGCGCAGGGCCAGCTCGGACATCCCGGGCAGAAGGGGTCGCTCCACCCTCTCCGGAAGATCCCACCTCCGGCCCGTTGCCGCCGCGATCGTTGCAAGGGCGCGGGAGACGTTGAGCTTCGAGGCGACGATATCCCTTCGCACCATATCGAAGGCCGAGGCGAACTCCAGGAGGTCGGAGTCCAGGAGCAGGTGTTTTCCCGCCCGTTCGGAGAGAATGCCCAGGACCCGCGCCTCGTCCGCCAGGAACGTCTCCAGAATGGGCCGGCGTTTTCCCTCCGACCACAGCACGGCATAAGCCTTCCGCAGCGCAAGAAGATTGTTGTAGCGGATCAGCTCCGAGCGGTACCGGCTCTCCGTCCGCGCCAGATCCGCCCTTATTCGCTCTATTTTCTGCCGCGTCCATGTGCCCAGCAGGGGGAAGGATACCCCGACCGTTCCGCTGAGCTTGCCGTAGGCGTGACGTTCGTCGTCCGTCGCCGAGAGAGGCTCGTCGCTATAGCCGTAGGTGACCCCCGCAAAGAGGCGGGGGGAGAGGCGCTCGGCCTCCACCTGCAGGATATGTCCGTCACGCGCCAGGGCGGCCAGGGCCGCGAGCGCCTCCGGTCCGTCGCCGATCCCAGGTTCGAGCTGCTCGAGAGGGGGCAGTTCCCTCCGATCGGAGAGGCGGGGGGCGGCCTCCGTTCCGGTTTCCCCTGCAAAGGCGCTCTCCGCAAAGCACAGACAGGCACAGAAGCAGAACAGGATGGCTTGTAACGCCGAAGCTTTCTTGTTCATTTCCGACATCTTGCGGTTCCTCCGAATACGTGCGCGTCAAAAATTTGGGACATTATAGCAAAGCCCCAGAATAGCGCTGGAATAAGGATTGACAGGCGTAATAAAGGCCTTCGGCGGTCGTGTTGCGCCGATCCTCGGGCCGACGGATTCTGGGTTTGCGCCTTGGGGCGGAAAAGTACTGAAACGATAAGCGTTTGGGCCTCCGGCCGTTCGGGGAGGTCGGGAATCCTTTTTTGTCCTGTCCTCAGGACGGTTTGGGCAATTTGGACTTGAAGGGATGGGTACAACGAATCATTCAATTGCAAAGAAGGACGGAGTTTTTTCAAGCAATATCACTAATTTTTTCTAGGGGATATTACGTAAAAAGAAACCCTGTCCGGTGCGGTATTGGGGCAAAAAGCGAGGGAGGCGACAAGGGCAAGCCTCCGCTTCAAGCGTTCCTTTGTCCCTCGGTGGCGGCCTGCATGGGGTAAAAAACGGAGGAGGGCCGCAACGCCTTCAGGCGTCCCGGCCCTCCTGTCGCACCCTCGGGTGAGGGCTAGCGACCGGTCTTGAGCATCAGGGCGTCGAACTTGCCGCCGCGCTCGTCCACGTACAGGTTGGCCTCCGCCTCGGCGGCGGGGCAGTACTGCATCGGGGCGGCGATCGTACCGGAGGCGGCCACCTCGCGGATCTTGGCGTCCTGCTCCTCCTTGGTCTTCAGGCCGTACTTGGCCATGATCGGGCGCATCTTGCTCAGCAGGATGATCCCCGACTGGAAGTTCATGAAATCCTTCTCCCCCGCCTCCTGAATGCAGCGGGAGAACTCCTCGTTCGTCATCTCTCTCCACCTCAAACTTTCCCGTGTTCCGGCCTTGAGCCGCCTCAACGGACCAAAGGGATAAGGAACGCCTCCGCCACCTGTTCGGCGATGTCCCTGCCCCTCAGGAGCTCCAGCAGGCGCAGCGCGAAGAACGGCGTCACCGCAGGGCCCTTTGCGGTCGTGACGTGCCCGTCCGTCTCCACGATCTCCGTGCCGACCGAAGCGCCCGTCAGCCAGGACTCCATGCCGGGGTAGCAGACGGCGCGCCTGCCCTTCAGAATTCCGGCCTTGCCGAACACCGCCGGGGCCGCGCAGATGGCGGCCAAAGGCTTCCTCTCGCCGTCGTAGCGCTTGACCAGCTCCAGAAGGCCCGCGTGATCGGTGTAGGCGATCGTCCCGCCGGGGATCACCAGCATGTCGAACGTCCGGTCCTTCACGTCCCCGAACAGGGCGTCCGCAACGACGGGGACGGAATGCTTGCCCGTCACCCGCTCGTTCCCCGTGAGGGAGACCGTCGTCACGTCCACCTCCCCGCGCCGCAGGATGTCCACGGTCGTCAGGGCCTCCGTCTCCTCGAAGCCGTCGATCAGAAACAACGCAACCTTCGCCATAAGGGCTCACCTCCCGAGCACACATTTTCCCCCGAGGGGGCCGATCCGGCAAGCGCCTTTCCACTGCCGTTCGTGTCGGGGAACGCGGCGGATCCCAAAGCACGCCGCCTCCGTCGTTTATTCTCCCGATGACGAGAGGGGCCGGAGAACCGGCCCCTCTCGAGGAAAACAGCCAACGGCAATCAAAAATTCAAGTCCCCGAACATGCCGCTCTGGAAATCGCGGTGCGCCTGGTGCACCTCCTCCAGCGTGTTCATCACGAAGGGGCCGGAAGCCGCCACGGGCTCGTTCAACGGCTCTCCGCTCAACATAAGGAAGGATGCGCTTTCGCTTACGCCCTTCAGTCGAATGGCGCCCTCCTCGTGCGAGAACAGCACGAAATCCCCGTGTTCGAATCGCTTGTCCCCGTTGATCTCGATCGTTCCGTCGATGAGCAGCAGCCCGGTATTGAAGCCCGCGGGCTCCATGCAATCCAGAACGCCCCCCTCCTTCAGAGTTCCGCGGTAGACGTTCATGGGGGAGAAGGTCCTGGCCGGACCCTTGACGCCAAAGGCCGAACCCGCAACGACCGATACGCTTCCCTTGCCCTCCGGCAATGCGTAGCTTCCCATGTCCTTCTTCTCCAGGGCCTGGTAGTCGGGAGCGGTCATCTTGTCCTTGCGCGGAAGATTGACCCAGAGCTGCACCATGTGAAACACGCGCCCCTGCTTGGCGTATTCCCTCTCATGGTACTCCTTGTGAAGGATTCCCGAACCGGCGGTCATCCACTGCACATCCCCGGGTTCGATCACTCCGCGGTTGCCCTTGTTGTCGTGATGCTCCACCTTGCCGGCGAAGGCGAAGGTTACGGTCTCGAACCCACGATGCGGGTGCGCTCCCACGCCTACCGGAACAGACGTCGGCTCGAAGTAGCGGGGCGCGTTGTAGTCCAGCAGCAGAAACGGCGAAAATCTCTGAAAGAATTCCTGCCCCCTGCCCGTGGGGAAGTACTGGTTCACCCAAAAACCGTCGCCGACCCAATGAGGGGACGCTCCTCTGAAACTCTGTTCGATCGTTCTGAAGCCCGACATGATGAAATCCTCCCTGTACAACAGCACACAAAAAGTACAACGGTCGTCTATAGCGCTTCGGGTTGCGGCCCGTTCAGTAAAGTCGCCGCAGGAGCCCGATCAGTACCATTTTCTCAACATCCTCCAAACCTCCGAAAAAATCTTCAATCACCCCATCGTGCTCCGGCATCAGCTCCGCCAGGAGACGTTCCCCGTCCTCCGTCAGGTTCAGGTAGCAGATCCTGCGGTCGCGCTCGCAGGGAGCTCGGAGGATCAACCCCCTCCCGACCAGCTTGTCCACGATATACGTCATGCTCCCGCTCGTAACCAGGATGCGCTCCGCAATGCACTGGATGGGCTGTGGTCCCAGGGCGCTCAGCGCCTCCAGAACGCCGAACTCCGTCAGCCCCAGACAGTGCGCCTCCGCCAGCAAGGCAATCCGTCGCTTCAGGCACTCGCTGCTCCTCATCAGGGACTCCAGCAAACGGAAGTTTTCATGCATCTTATGCCGCTCCCAATATCTTGAATTAAAGATATTCTATCGCGGGGTTTCCTCCGCGTCAAGGGGAGGGGCCCCCGGCTTGGCCGGAAAAAGGGCCAAAAGGAACGGGGTGCGCAAAAGGTCTCTTGCGCACCCCGTTCTTCAATTATGAGTTCGCTTCGGGGGGCCTCCCGGGCTCTCAGCGCTGCGGCACGACGATGGGACGGGCCATCTCGACGAGGCCGCTGTCGATGGTCTTTCCGTCGGGGCGCCAGCCGGCGTCGTTCACCAGCACGATGGCGGGGCGATAGCTTCCGGGCTTGGTATAGAAGTACGTCGGGACGTCCTTGTGGGTCGATTTCGGCGCGTCGTAGAGCATGCGGCGCGTCCTGCCGATCTCGACGGCCGGCCCGTCCCTGCCCTCGGGGTAGAGGATCGCCCGGTTGGGGGCGTAGCCGTCCGCACGGACGTAGAAGCGGTACCCCGTGACATCCTCCGAGACGAAGGGGAGGGCGTAGAAATCCCTCACCACGATCTCCTCGGGCCTCTCGGGATAGGCCGTGCCCCAGGCGTAAATCGCCGACGGCCTGGCGAGGTCCTCGCGATAGTCCGGCGTGCCGGGGAGCAGGGAGTTGATCCGGGTGTCGTAGGAGGCGCCGTTGGCGTGGATGTACCTTCCGTCCCCCAGGTAGAGCCCGACGTGCCCGTTCCAGAAGATCAGATCGCCCGGCTTCGCCCGGGCCAGGGTCTCCGGCGTGTGCCGGTCGTCGGACGCGCCCTCCAGGTGCATCAGGGCGATCGGGTAGCCCGCCTCGGGACGGGAGTTCCGGTAGATGTCGAGCCCGTTCAGCCTGTAGACCATGGACGTGAACCCGGAGCAGTCCGCGCCGTAGGGCGTCTTGCCGCCCCAGCGGTAGCTCGTCCCGAGGTAAAGCCGGGCGTCCGCGCCCAGGTTCGCGCGGGTCTGCGCCTCGTCCAGGGCGCCCCACGTCCTGACGGGGCGCACCATCTCCCTGCGGATCCAGCCCGCGGCCCCGCCAAAGAGCTCGGCCCGGAGCCAGCGGGCGTCCTCGGAGTCGGGGGGCCCGACCCTCAGGACCGCCCCGCGCGGCAGGGTGACGAGCGGCGGATAGGCCGTGGTGTCCGGGCCGGGAAGCACGTCGGCGAAGGGGGCGATCACCTGGTGCGCTGCGGACTCGCGCCATGCGTCGGCCTCGGCCTTCGAGACGATCCCGAGGTACGTTTCCTCGATCAGGGTCTCGTAGCCGTACTGCATCCGGACCGAGTAGAGGCCCTTTTCGTCCTTGTCCTTCAAAATCTCCCCGACCATGCCGTAGAGCACCTCGTCGTCCCGCTCGCCGCCGTACAGCGTGGGGGCCACGGGGGAGGTCACGACGGCCCGGCGGCCGGAACGGCAGGGCGTCCCGGGAAGGGCCGCCCTGTTCATCGTCCCCTCCCGGGCGACTGCTGGGAACGCCGGGAAAGATGTCCTTTTGCGGTCCGCATCCCGAGGATCAGACGCCCGCGATCAGGGCGAGCATCTTGGCGACGGCCAGCCCGCCGAATGTCCCGAAGACGTAGCCCATCAGGGCCATCAGGACGCCGATGGGCACGAGCGTCTCCTTGTAGGCCGCCGCGACCAGCGGGGCGGACGCCACCGCGCCGATGTTGGCCAGGCTCGCCGTGGCGCAGGTGAAGAGGTCCAGGCGGAAGATCTTGGCCAGAACGGCCATCAGGACGGCGTGGACCGCAAGGATGAAGAAGCCCGCCATCAGGTAGTACGGGGCGTCCGTCAGCTCCTTGAAGCTGGCCCGGGAGGCGATGAGGCAGATCATCAGATAGAGCAGGGACATGGAGACCTGCGGGCTGCCCGGCACCCTTCCCAGGGGCGTCATGGCGCAGACGATGCCCAGAATCGTGGCGATCACCACCGACAGGGTGCTGACGGACAGGAAGTCGCTCTTGCCGAAGGCCTCGATGAGCTTGGGCGAAAGTATGGCGGCGGAGGCCGAGGCGACGGCGGAGGCCATGAACCCCAGCCCGAACAGGAGCGCGATGTCCGCGGCCTCGATGTTGGTCCGGGCCCTCTCCTGGTTCGCGGCGAGCTGGGTGCCGAGCTCGTCGATCAGGTGCGTGTCCGATCGGGTCCACCGGTTGAACGCGTGGGCCAGGGGAACGGTCGCCAACAGCAGGATCACCCAGATGGAGTAGTTGACGTTGTCGATGAGCAGCGTGTAGCCCATCGCCGAGTCGTCGATGCCGAGCGCCCCCTGGATGGCGACCATGTTGGCCGTCCCGCCGATCCAGCTGCCCGCGAGGGCGCCGAAGGTCTTCCAGGCCTCCGGGGCGAAGCCGCCCTTCATGAAGTGGAACATCACGCCGAACCCCGCCATGATGGTGAAGGTGGCGCAGAAGAAGCCCAGCAGCATCCGCGGCCCCAGCCGCAGGATCTTCTTGATGTCGCAGCGCAGAAGCATGACGAAGATCATCGCGGGGATGATGTGCCCCCGCACGGTCCGGTAGGCCGTTCGGATCTCGTCGTTGCCCGCCCACAGGTCGAACGTCGCGAAGATCATGCAGCCGATGTAGAGGACGACCGGCGTGGGAACGTATTTGAAGAACGCCGTGTCCTTGTACCTCATCTCCAGGCTGGCCACGATCCCCGCGAACAGCGTCAGGGACGCGATGTACATGAAACCACTGGTAATCATTCCGTCACCTCCGAAATTTTTTCATGGTCGTTTGAAGCGTTCGTAGACGATGCCGCCGACGCGGGCGCAGAGGCGGCATCCCGAGAGGCGGTCGGGCAGGCCGGCGGTCAGCGCTGCCACGATCACGGGCCGGTCGGAGCGGTGGAAGAGGATGCCGGCGTCGTGCTCGTGGCCCGGAAGCTCGCCCGTCTTGTGCGCCAGAAGGGGCTCCAGGTCGTCGGCGTCCTCGAAGGGGATCTCCGCGGGAAGCTTTCCGACGTTCTTCTGGACCGACAGGAGGTCCAGCATGCGCCCTCCGCGCTGCGCGATCCGCGCCAGCAGTTCCCCCACCTCTCGGGCACAGGTGTAGTTGTCAAGTCCCCGCCGCCGCGCCTCGAAATCCAGCATCTTTCTTCCCAGAACCGTCTTGATGCAGCCCAGACGCCGGATGGACGCGTTCACGGCGTCGATGCCCAGCCGATCGATCAGGGCGTTCGTCGCCGTGTTGTCGCTCACCGAGAGCATCAGAAGCGCCAGGTCCTCCAGGCGCAGGCGTGCTCCCGGGGAGGCGCGGTGCAGCACGCCTCCCTCGGCCACGGCACCCGGGGAAAGGGTCGTCTCCTCGAGGAGGTCGAGATCCCCGGAGTCGGCGCGCTCGAAAAGATGCCAGAGGACGAAGAGCTTGATGAGGCTGGCGGAGGGAAGACGCTCGTCCGCGCGGTGCCCGAACGTCTCCCCTCCCGCAGGCTCCAGGACGAAAACCGAGGCGACGGCCGGAAAATCGAGGCAGGTCCGCTCCAGTTCCTCCGTCCAGCCCCTCACGGAGCTCAAAGCAGATACCCTCGCAGCAGGGCGTAGATCGTGGTGAAGAGGACGATCAGCCAGCCGTTGCAGAGCACCGACTTGAGGTCGTCGGACCGGGCCAGGCCCATCTGTCCCTGCATGTCGCCCTCGGGGATCGCGAAGGAGGTCATCTGGGACCCCACCAGCAGCACGATGACCCAGACGGTCATGGGGATGCTCATCGACCGGGCCAGGGGCAGGAACATCTTGTTCAGCACCTCCGCCTGGGCCACCGCGGCCCCGGGAACGCCGAAGACGCCCACGAGGGTCGTCATGGCGACGAAGGCGGCGCTGCTGCTCTCCTGCACGTAGGGGGCCAGGAACCGGGAGATGGCCTCGAAGGCCCCGGCCGCGGAGATGAAGTTGATGAACGGATCCAGGAGGACGAAGAAGAAGAAAAGCCAGATCAGGTTCTTGGCGCCCTCACAGATCGCGTCGATGATCTCCGTGACCCCGAGCTTGCCGGCGATCCCGGTCAGAAACGCGGTGACGCCCATGATCGGCAGCACGAAGGTCGAGCCGCCGCCTATGGCGATCCCGTACCCGACCAAGGTCACCATCGAGACGAGGAACACGGCCGCGGCGCGCGAGGCCGTGCGCGGGTCCGCGGGATGTGTGGCGACCGCCGTCCCCTCCGTTGCCTCGTAGCTGTTCCTGCCGCGGTACCTTCTCTGCACCACGCCGGCCCAGATGAACGTGGTGATCCACATGATGACGGAGACCGGGATCCCGGCGTTCAGGAGCACCTGGGGGTAGGAGAGCCCGGTGAATTCCATCAGGGCGACCATCGGCGGGGTGAAGGGCCCGAGGAACAGCCCCGTCGCCCCGGCGCCGTGCAGCAGCACGGCCATGGCGTTGGGGGTGACGCCCACGGACGCCGCGATGGGGATCAGGATGGGGGCCAGAATCGCGTTGCCCCCCGCCATGGTGCCGAGCAGGCTCACGATGACGACCGAGCAGATCATGACCACGGCGAAGGCCTTGCGCTCGGAGTCGACCTTCATCCGGCTGGTCACCATCGTCACGAGAATGTGGACGACCCCCGTGCGCTTGAGGACCTGGCCCAAGCCTCCGCCCAGGAGGATGATCATCCCGATGTAGCCCAGAAAGGACCCCAGCCCTCCGCGAATCCCCTGGGCCACCTCCATGATCCCGTGCCCGCCGATGACGGCCGCGGACAGGATTCCGACGAGCACGGCGAAGATCTGGCCGTACCGGCTGAAACAGAGCGCGATATAGAGCACCAAAGGCAGCAGTCCCCACAGGGACGGCGATGCCGCAGCTTCCATGGACAAATTCCTCCCTTTCCCGAATCGATCCCAAAAACGACGCCTGCAAGCTCCCCGCCGGCTATCCCTTGACGCTCTCTTTCCAGTCCACGCCCTCGACCGCATCGATGCCCAGTCCCGGGGCATCGGTGAGGCTCAGGACGGCTCCGTCGTAGCGCACACCCCCCTTCACGGGATCGGAGGCGCAGAGGATCGGCGGGTCCAGGTCGTACTTGGTCACGACCCGGCGTGCCGTCGCCAGATGGGCTGCGGCCGTGACGGAGACCTTGCTCTCCATCATGGCGCCGATCATGCACTCCATTCCGGCCGACTCGGCCATGGCGCAGATCCTCAGGGCGCCCGAGAGCCCGCCGCTCTTCATCAGCTTGATGTTGAGCATGTCCGCGGCGCGCATCGCGATCAGGCGTATCGCGTCGCGCGGGGAACAGACGGACTCGTCGGCCAGGATGATCGTGTCGACGGCGTCGGTCACCCGCTTCAGCCCCTCGACGTCGTGGCGGGCCACCGGCTGTTCGACCAGCTCGATGTCCAGCCCTTCGTCCTCCATATGGCGGATGATGCGGATCGCCTCCTTCGGCGTCCAGCCCTGGTTGGCGTCGACCCGGAGCAGAACGTCCGGCCCCACCTCCCTGCGCACGGCGCCGATCCGCTCCATGTCCAGGCGGAAGTCGACCCCCACCTTGATCTTCAGCGCGTCGTAACCGTCGCGGACCGCCTCGGCGGCGTCCCTCGCCATCTCGTCCGGCGCGTTCAGGCTGATGGTGTAGTCGGTCGCAAAGGTTCGCTTCGTCCCCCCCCAGAGGCGGTATAGGGGCTGTCCGCAGAGCTTGCCCCAGAGGTCGTGCAGGGCGATGTCCGCGGCCGCCTTGGCCGAGGTGTTGCCCACCGCGGAACGCTCGACGGCCGTCAGGGCGTCGTGCAGCTCGCTCACGTCGCGGCCCAGCAGCGCCGGGGCGATCCGCGTGGCGAGCGTGCAGGCGATCGACCCGTCGGTATCCCCGGTGATGGCCGCGGTGGGGGGGGCCTCGCCGTAGCCGACGGTACCCGAATCCGTCGCGAGCGCCACGATGTTCGTGGTCACGACGTCGGTGCTTCGAAGCGCCGTCCTGAAAGGTTTTTTGAGGGGGATGGACAGCGTGCCCAGACTCATCTCGGTGATTATCATGAACGATCCTCTCCTCTTAGGTGTGTTCCCGAGAACAAAAAACGGACAACTGCCCTACCTTGAGGTAAGACCGTCATCCGCTGGATTTTTCTCACGTGAACGGAGGAAGGACGAACGCTGTCTCGGGGCTTCCGTCCGGAAAATGGCGCCCGTCGAGAGCGGCGGCTTCTCCGCCGATGAGGAAAGCAGCCTGTGAACAAAGCGTTTCGCTGGGACATTTTATCTCACGAGAGCGGGCTTTTGTCAATGAAAAGGGCGCTGGCGCGCGAAGAGGAAAGGCTCGGCAAGAAAAAAACGTCGCGCCGGTCGAAAGCGGCTTCCTGGACTTCCCGGGAGCGGGAACCTGGACTGCGCCCGCGGAGATTCATCGCCGTCCGTTTGGCGACATTTGCGGTTCTGCGGGCGAAATGCGTCGGGCGAGTATCGCAAAGGGCAACTCCCGTTGCGCCCTCCTGGCGCGTCTCGTGGCGGCGTTGCGGAATATCGACGGGGGCTTGCCCGGACGCCATAGCGAATGCGGTCCTGGGGGCATTCTGCATTTTCAGCCGCTGGCCGAAGCGGCTTGCATTTTCCCCGAAATGCCCTAAAATGTTTGCCCAGCTTCGAAGTAAGCCGGCAAAGACCAAAAGCAAAACATTCCTCTCGCGCTGAGGCAACCTGTCCGGGAATAGGCGAAGCGGCAGTACCGAGCATCAAACTATTTCGCGGTGTGGGGGGAATGTGAAGTGGCGCCGTCGTGCCGTCGGCCGGGGCTTTTTGCGGCCATTGTCGTTTTGCTTGTCTGTGCGTTGATCGTCAGCTTCGGGGTGGTCGACATCCAGCTGGAGTCGGGCCTTCGTATCGGTCTGGGCCTCCCGGCCCAGGTCCCGTTGCTCTTCGCGGCGGCCTTCGCCGCGCTGGTCGGGGTTCTCGTCCTCAAGGTCTCCTGGCTCGAGCTGGAGCGCGGCATCTGCGCCGCCATTCAGGTCTCCATCCAGGCCATTCTGATCCTCGTGCTCGTAGGCTGTCTGGTCGGCTCGTGGATCCACAGCGGCGTGGTGGCCACCATGATCTACTACGGGCTCGACATCATGAATCCCCATTACTTTTACTGTGCGGCACTCCTCATCAGCATCGTGGTCTCCCTGGCGACGGGCTGCTGCTGGACCACGAGCAGCACCGTGGGCGTGGCCCTCATCGGCATCAGCGCCGGACTCGGGCTCCCTCTGCCCGTATCCGCCGGATTCATCATCTCGGGCGCCTATTTCGGGGACAAGATGTCGCCGCTGTCCGACACCACCAATCTCGCCCCCGCGGTCTCCGGCAGCGAGCTTTTCGAACACATCCGCGCAATGATGTGGACGACCGTTCCCACGCTGTTGATCACCGTGGGAATTTCGCTCCTCATGGGCAATGCCGCCCAGGACATGGACAACAGCCGCGTCGGACTGATCCAGAGCATGATGTCGGCGGAATTCCGCATCTCCGCCTGGGGCTTCGTTCCCCCCGCGGTGATCCTGGTCATGGCGTTGCTGAAGGTTCCCGCCATACCCGGAATCGTGGCGGGGCTTTGTGCGGGAGTGCTCCTCTCCCTGACTCAGGGCGCGTCGCTTCGCGAGGCCATGAACGTCCTTTTCTCCGGCTATGAGCCGACTCAGTTGGGCGCCTTCGCCGCCGCCGTCACCCCCGAGGCCGTTCGGGAGGCGGCCTCCGGGGCCGGGGCGTTCCTCTCCGCGTCGACCGATCCGGCCGCGTTCTCCGAGGTCGGCCGTCTCCTGACCCAGCTCTTCACCCGCGGGGGCATGACCTCGATGCTGGAGACGATCTGCCTGATCGTCGTCGCGCTCTCCCTGGGCGGCATCATGGAGATGTGCGGATTCCTGGACGCCATCCTGGAGGCCCTGATGCGCCGCGTCCGGTCCGTGTTCGGGCTCGTCGCCTCCGTGATCGGGTCGTCCTTCATCGCCAACGTCTTCCTGAGCGAACAGTACCTGGCGATCATCGTACCGGGCCGCATGTTCCGCAGGGCCTTCGAGGAGCGCTCCTGGGACGGCCGCAAACTGGCGCCCGTGATGCTCTCCCGCTCGCTCGAGGACAGCGGGACCATGACGTCCGTCCTCGTTCCCTGGAACACCTGCGGTGTGTACGTCTCGGCCGTTCTGGGCGTCCCGACCCTGGCCTACGCCCCCTATTGCTTTCTCAACTGGCTGAACCCGATCGTCGCGCTCCTTCTGACCTGGTTCGGCGTCGCCGTGATTTGGCAGAGGACGGAGCCGCGTCTCGAGTCCGTCATGGATGCGGCCCTGGCGGCGGAGGGGGCCGTCGAGTAGCCTCCCTTGCCGCGGAGACGTTTTTGTTTCCCCGCTTCGTCCACGGCTTCCGCGGGATCGCCCGGACTTTTCGTTGGAGATCGTGCCCTGCAGGGATTTCCGGGTGGGGCAAAAGTGGTACAATATTTTCCGTGCAGATCTCTTAATCATGCCGTCCGATCGGCCTTTCCGCCGAGGGCGGAGGGGTGGCCGCGGTCGGAGCGGGGGTGTTCTTGCTCTTCGTCCCGGCGCTTTTCTGCGCTGGGGTGCCGACGCAGCCCGGGGCCATTCATCCGCAGACGGACGAAACGCTGGGGAGTGTTTCATTCTTGATGAGAAAGCTGAATGCTCTGATCTTCTGCTGTCTGCTCGTGTTTTCGACTTCGGGACCGTCGGAAGCGGAAATCGAGCGTGCGGGCGAGGCTCTCGTCCTGTTGCGAAACGCGGAGGGAGATCGTTTGACGCGCTTTTCGTCCATGCACGGGACGGCTCAGTACCGTGCGGCCTCGGTAGCCGCCGCGTCGGGGGCGCGGGTCGTCAGGACCTTCGGGGCGCTTTCCGAGGCCGCCGACGAGGTCTTCGTTCTGGTGCGCGCGGAGGGCAGGACCACCGAGCAGCTGATCGCCTCGCTGAGGACAAACGACAACGTCCTTGCCGCCTCTCCGAACCGCAGGGTCTGCGCTGCGGGCAAGGTCCCCGGCGATCCTTTTTTCGGCAGGCTTTGGGGGATGGCGGACATAGACGCCCCTCTCGCGTGGCTCGAAACGACGGGGGATGCCGCCATTCACGTCGCGGTGCTGGACACGGGAATCGCGAGCGGACACGAGGACCTGGGGGCCAACGTCGATGCCGCCAGAAGCCGCAATTACCTTTCGGCTTTGGACAGCTACGAGGACGACATGGGGCACGGGACCCACGTGAGCGGCATCATCGGGGCCATAGGCGATAACGGGAAGGGTGTTGCGGGCGTCAATTGGAAGGTCCGGATCATCGCCTGCAAGGTGCTGAACGCTTATGGCGAGGGATCGTCCGCCGAGATCGTGCAGGCGATCGACGACCTGCTCGCCATGCTCGGGAGCGATCCCGGGATGAAGATCGCGGCGGTCAACCTGTCCCTGGGGGGATATGCCGACCAGGCCCCCGAGGATATGAAGGCCCTTTCCGTGGAATGGCGGGCCTACAAGGTTCTGGACGATACGAACCGAACGCTCATCGTCGTTGCGGCCGGAAACGAGGGGCTGGAGGTCGGCAGGCCCGCGCCGTTCGACGATCCCCTGAAGCTCGGCAGGTTCCGGAAGGGGGACTACTGCTATCCCGCCTCCTTCGTCGGCCTCAAAAACATGGTCGTCGTGGGAGCGGTGGGGCGGAACGGAAGCGCGGCCTCCTTCTCCAACTGGAGCCAGACAAAGGTGGATGTCGTGGCTCCCGGGGTGGATATCTACAGCACGACCCCTCCGGGGGTTCTCCCTCCCCACCGATTGATCCCCTATGGCCTGTACGAGGCCGATTCGGGCACCTCCATGGCCGCTCCTCATGTGGCTGGGGCGGCTGGGTTGCTGGTGTCGAAGTACCCCTCTGTGGGTGCGGACGCAATCAAGGCCGCCATTCTCAACGGGGCGAAGGCGGGCGTCAACCCCGTGGCCGCACCCTATGACAACAAGGGACCGTACCGCAACGCCAATCCGGGGGGACAAAAGCTCTCCGCACACGGGCTCCTCAACCTGAAGGGCTCTCTCGACTGGCTGAGCGCGCATCACCACCAGTTTCCAGCCCCGGGGCCGGCGCCGAAGCCAGGGCCGACGCCGCAGCCGGGACCTGCCCCAGAGCCGGGACCGAATCCGCAGCCGGACCCGGATCCGTGGCCGTCCCCATTGCCTGACCCCAAACCCCTCCCGGAGCCCCCGCCTCCCTCCTCGCCGCAGGGGCCCGGCGCGCGTTCGGGAGGCGGGGGGTGCGATGCCGGTGTTGCGAATTTCTGGCTGGCCGGAGCGGTTCTCCTGCCCGCGGCGATATGGAGGCGGCGCGAAGGAGCCCAAGCGCGCCGGGCGTCTTGACACCTTTGTGGCGGGGTGCTATTCTTCCTCCAAAGGTTGTTTCGACTAGGGCGAATTCGATGAGGATGATGAAGACCATGGACAGGATAACGGTGCGGCTTGAGAATATCGGCATGTGGTGGTGGCAGCCCTGAAAGCTGCCCTCTGTCCGTACGTATCCTAAGTGAGACCAGCGCTTGGAGGCCGGAGGGGACAATGAAACCCTCCGGCCCTTTTATACCCGTTTCAGAGAGCGAACCTGCTCGGGGCCGATTCAGGCCCCGAGCTTTTTCATTTCAAAGGGAGGACGAAGAAGATGACGCACTGTGAAAAAGAAGCTATGAGCACGGGATTTTTCGGAGAGTACGGCGGTCAGTTCATCCCCGATCCCCTGAAGAAGCGCCTGGACGGTCTGGCGGAGGCCTTCCGGGACGCCATGGCGGATCCTTCGTTCGAGCGGGAGTACCTTCGGCTGCTCAAGGACTTTGTCGGTCGTCCCACGGCGCTGACGGAGTGCCGCAACATCTCGAAAGATCTGGGCGGGGGGCGCCTCTTTTTGAAGCGGGAGGACCTGAACCACAGCGGAGCCCACAAGATCAACAACTGCATCGGTCAGATTCTGCTGGCCAAGCGTATGGGGGCGAAGCGCGTCATCGCGGAGACGGGCGCGGGGATGCACGGGACGGCCAGCGCGATGGCGGCCGCGCTCTTCGGGATGGACTGCACGGTGTACATGGGGGCCGTGGACGTGGAGCGGCAGAGGCCCAACGTCGAGCGGATGCGGGCGATGGGGACCCGCGTCGTGGCGGTGACCGACGGACAGCAGACCCTCAAGGAGGCCGTGGACAAGGCCTTGGACGTCTATGTCTCGGAGCCGGACACGTTCTACCTTCTGGGCTCCGCCGTGGGGCCGCACCCGTATCCCTCCATCGTCCGGGAGTTTCAGAGCGTCATCGGCCGCGAGGCACGGGAACAGTTTCTGGAGCGCACGGGACGCCTTCCGGACTTCGCCGTGGCCTGCGTGGGGGGCGGCAGCAACGCCATCGGCCTCTTCTCGGGCTTCCTGGAGGACTCCGAGGTGCGCCTGGTCGGGGTCGAGCCGGACGGGCGGGGGACGGGCAAGCTGGGCGACCATGCGGCGACGCTTGCCTTCGGTGCCCCGAAGGTCTTTCAGGGGTTCCGAAGCTACGTCCTTACGGACGGGGCCGGAGAGGCCGCTCCGGTCCACTCCATCTCCGCGGGGCTCGACTACCCCGGTGTGGGGCCGGAGCACGCCCACCTGAAGGACACGGGACGTGCGCGCTACGAGCGGGTCAGCGACGAGGAGGCGCTCTCGGCCTTCCGTACCCTCTGCCGCAGGGAGGGCATCCTGCCTGCGCTCGAGAGCAGCCACGCGCTGGCCTATGCCCTGCGCGTCCTGCCGGGGCTCGAGAAAAACGAGACGGTCCTGGTCAACCTCTCGGGCCGCGGGGATAAGGATTTTCACGTCATCCCGGAGGCGTACAAGAGCTGAGGGCCTGACGGGCCGCTGAGCCAGCGGGCAGGACGCGCTATAATGAAGGCTTGGGAAAGGGCTCGGACCTTCCGGGCGTTTCCTTTCGCACCTTCAAGGGGAAAGGCGGGCTGAGGCGGTTGATCGCTGCGGTTATCTTCGATATGGACGGATTGATGTTCGACACGGAGGCCCTGAACATGAAGGGCTGGATGGAAGCCGGACGCCGGCATGGCTACGAGATGACGGAGGAGGTCGTGTACGGCCACATCGGCGCCAATCTTGCCACCACTCGGCGCCTGATGACCGAGCACTTCGGGCCCGGTTTCGATTTCGACGCCGTACGGGCGGACCGGGTGGCGTGGGCCTTCGCTCAGATCGAACGGAACGGCATGCCCGAAAAGCCCGGGCTTCGGGAATTGCTTGCCTGGCTGAGAGGAAAGGCGCTGAGGACGGCCATAGCCACGTCCAGCGAACGGCGATTTGTCGATTTTTACCTGGCGCACGCCGATCTGGGGCATTCCTTCGACGCGATCGTCACCGGCGACCGGGTGGCTCGGAGCAAGCCGGCCCCCGACATCTTTCTTCAGGCCGCCTCCGAGCTTTGCGCCACGCCCGCGGACTGCGTGGTCCTGGAGGACTCCTACAACGGCATCAAAGCGGCCCATGCGGCGGGGATGCGCCCGGTGATGATCCCGGACCTGCTTCCGCCGATCCCCGAGGTGGAGCCCCTCCTCTACGGGCGGGTGGACTCCCTGAGCGGCGTCATCCCGATCCTGGAGGCACTGGACCGTGCCTGATGTCGAGGATCGGATCCGGGCCTTCGTCGCGGTGCTGCCGCCCGAGTCGGTTGCGCGGGATATGGAGCGCCTGCTGGACCGTCTGCGTCCTCTGGCGCGCTGCCGCTGGGTGACGCAGGCGCAGCTCCATGTCACGCTGCGCTTTCTGGGCGAACTGCCGCCGTCCGCCGTCGATCGCGTCCGTCTCGGGCTTGCAGAGGTGAATGTCGAGCCGTTCGAGATCGAGCTGAACCGAGCCGGGGCCTTTCCCAACCTGGACCGGCCGCGTGCGCTCTGGCTGGCCGGGGACCGCGGAATGACCGAGCTGACGGACCTGGCGCGGCGGGTGGACGACGCCCTGTTCGCCCTGGGGATAGCCAGGGAGGAGCGCCCTTTCAAGCCGCACCTGACCCTGGCGCGGTCGGACGGGTCGCCTCCGCCCCCCGCCCTGCTGGAGGCGTTCCGGAGCGTGCCGTCCTTTTCCTGGAGCTGCGCCGGTTTCTCGCTGATGCGCAGTCGCCTGATGCCGGGAGGGGCGGTCTACACGAAATTGTGACCCCAGATAAAAAGAGAGAGGCCTGCCCCCGTTGAATAAGGGGCAGGCCTCTCTCTTTTTACCTGGCGTCAAGTTGGTTTCGTACCGCCGGGAGTCAGCCTTTGGACGGGGGCAGGGCGCCCCGGGGCTCGGTCCCCTCCCCCTTGCCGTCATACCGGAAGAGGCCGAGCAGTTCCTCCAAGCGCGCGACGCCCTCGGTCATCCTCTGGGCCTCTCCGGCCACGTTCTCGCTGGCCGTGGCGGTATCCGTCGTGGCGCGCTTGATGTTCTCGAGCGTATCGCCCACCTCCGACGTCGCGCCGGTCACCAGCCCGATGGACTCGGCCATCTCGCTGCTCGAGGCCGCCTGCTCCTCCGCCGCGGCCGCGATGGTCTGCATGTGTCCACTCAAAGCGTTGACCTCGTCGAGGCTTTTCCTCAGGCTCTCCTGGGCCTCGCCGGATTTCCGCACCGTCTCGTCGAGCAGGGTCTCGAGGTCGCGAACGACCGAGCTCGCCTTGTCGGCGTCGCCCTCGAGGCCCGCGATGAGCTTCTGGATTTCCTGGGCGGCGTGTCCGGACTCCTCCGCCAGCTTGCGCACCTCCTCGGCGACGACCGCAAAGCCTCGTCCCGCTTCTCCGGCCCGTGCGGCCTCGATGGCCGCGTTCAGGGCCAGCAGGTTCGTCTGGTCGGCGATGCCCGTGATGGTGGAGACGAACCCGGCGATGGACTCCACGGAGCCGTTGACCTTGCGGATGGACTCCCCGCCGGTACGGGAACGCTCTCCGGCCTGACGGACCTTCTCGACCGCCTCGTTCACCTCCACGGTGGCCTTCTCGGTCAGGTCGGCGGTGCGTGCGGCGATGCCCGCGCCCTCCTCTGCGGACTGGGCCGTGGCGGTCGCGGCGTGCGAGACCTCCTCCACGCCCGTATTCGTGCGCATCAACGAGCTCGAGTTCTCCTCGGAGAGTCGTGCTACCTCGTCGACGGAGGCCTTGACCTCCTCCATCGAGGCGACGGCCTCCTCGGAGATGGCCGCGAGGTTCTGGGCGGAATCGGCGAAGCTGTGCGCCTGGTCGTTCAGCTTGTGCAGCATGTCCACGATGCTGTGCTTCAGCTGGGAGTAGCTGCGGGTCATGTCGCCTATCTCGTCCTTGTAGTCGTACAGCCAGAGCTTGGAGTTATCGGTCGAGAAGTTGAGGGTGGAGGCCCGTTTCAGGAGCTCTCCGAAGGCATTGATGGGCCGAAGGATGCGCCCGGTGAGCCAGTAGACCACACCGGAGATCAGGAGCAGTCCCAGGAGGGCGGCCAGGATCGTGTTGCGGGTCATGGCCCGGGACTCCGAGAGCATGTCCTCCACCGGGACCATGGCGTTGAGGGAAAGTGTCTGCTTGGCGGGAGGGAGGTGCACCGGCGTGTACGTCTTCAGTGCCGTCCCCTTTGTGGAGGTGGAATGGGCGTATTGGAAGTACTCCTTGCCCTCCTTGATGCTCCGAAGGACCGTGTCGACGTTCGGCTGCCCCTGGATGAGCTCGCCAAGCTGCCGGCCGATGTAGTCACCGACAGTGGCGTAGATCACAAAACCGTCGTCGTCCATCAGCATAATGGCTGCACGGTCGCTGATGATGCGGAGTTTTTTCAGCTCCTCCTGGATGATCTCGTAGTCCAGGTCGATGCCTACGACGCCGATGAGCTTGTCCTTGGCGTTTCTGATGGGGACGGAGATACTGGTGATCAAGGTCTTTGTCCCGTTTTCGAAGGTGAAGAACTGCGGGTTGCCGACGGTGGTCTCGCCCGTTCTGAGGGGAACGGTATAGTAATCTCCGCTGCCGGGAGCATAGATCGTCTCCGGGGTCACGTCGCGAGTACGGATGGCTTTGCCGTCCCTCTCCACGAAGGATGCGGTGAACTGCCCCGTTTTGCCGTACCACCCGTCGTCGATGAAGTCCTTGTCCCGGCCGTCGAAGGCGTCTGGCTCAAAGGCCAGCCACATGGAGGCAATCTCGGGTTTCTGGAGGACCCCAGCCTCGAGCAACGCGGTCACGGTGTTCCGAGCGCTTCCCAAGCTGCTGTCGATACGGGGGATGGCGCCTGCGATCGTCGTCAGGATATTGATGTTGCTCGTGAACGTGTCCGTGATGGTGAGCGCGGCCGCCTTGGAGGAGGCCAGGGTGAGGGCCTCGGCGTCGCGCGATACCTTGGCCGAGGAGGACACGGCCACGTAGGCGATGACGGCGGAAAAGATGACGAATACGACGGACAAAATGCTCAGGAGCATTCTGCCCCTCAAACGCAGGGCTCCGGGACGGGACGAACAGGAACGGCAGAAGAACATCAAAATCGATTCCTCCTTATGGATTTGGTGTGGGGTATCGGTCAACGTAAGGCTGAAGTTTATCCAATCAAAAATTATACATGTTTTTTTGCCTTTGGTTGAGAAAAGAAATGGTCGGAATGCTTTGGAGTTTGGCAACAGTATTTTGGGTGCAGTCGCTCGACTGAACTGCCGAGTCAGATTCCGGGAACACAGCGCCGGCCAATTGAAAAAGCCCGGGTTCTCCCCGACAAGGGAGAACCCGGGCTTTTTCAATTGGGCAAGGGGCGAAGTGCGATTCGACGCCCCGTATTCTCCGCCCGGCTAGTTCTTCGCTCCGGCCTCCTGCAGCAGCTTGACGATGGCCGCTCCGGCCTCGGAGAAGCTCCTCTCACGGGCTTCCATCAAAGCCGTTTCGCCGTCCTCGTTCCTGATGGTGACGTCGGCTCCGGCCTTCAGCAGAAGGGCGACGACCTCCGGGTTGGAGTTGCTGTCCGCGGCCTTGATCAAAGCCGTATCCCCGTCCTCGTCCCTGGCATTGACGTCGGCCCCCGCATGCAGCAGGAGTGCGGTAACCTCGGGGTTGGGGTTCTTTTCCGCCGCCTTCATCAAAGCCGTCTCGTGATCGTCGTCCCTGGCATTGACGTTCGCCCCGGCCTCGATGGCCGACCGCACGGCTTCCGGGGTTCCCCTGGCGCAAAGCTTGATGAATGCGATGTCGGAGCTTGCCCAGACGGGAGAAACCGGCAAAGCCAAGGCCACGGCCAAAATCGTCAAAAACAGCCCGGGAAGAAAACGATTTTTACGGAAAAAACTGGTCGACATAATGCTTCACCTCATGTTTTATTCTTGAGCCAAAACGATGGACTCAGCTTGCGCATAGTATACATGGGAAATATCCGAATAAATGAGCTGAAAAGCCTATTTTGTAAGGTGCTTGGATGACTCCTGAGGGGAACGGAAGAGCGTATGCCTGTCGCTGTAAATCTCCATAGGCAGGCCGTATCGTTCCAGGCCGATACTGAGAGCGGCGACATATCCTGTGGTGCTCTCGTTCTTGGAGAACCAGGCGCCGACGACCCGTCCTCTGGCGTCATCGATGTAGGCGTGGAGGGCAGCATAGCCCTTCCCCTTGCCGAACCACTCGAACTTTGAGGCATCGGTCTGCCGGAGCATGCCTGCGTATAGGGTGGACCGAATGTTTGATGAAGCCCCTGAGCTCGAAGACGCAGATCGAAGATTTGCTTTCTCGCTTATAGCGTAGCTACAATTTTCACTGAACAACGACACAGTCGGTGTTCTGCGATTGACATTCCCTTGCCGGTAAGGTATAAAAACCGTAAACGGCCCTGCGATACTTTCGGGAGAGGAGGAAGAACCGAATGCGGCGTTGCGGATTCACCTGAGGAAGAGTTTTGGGTGCACGGGATGCATGCCGTGGTGGGATTCCTTCCCTGAAGGAGCCGTCCGTTCGGGCCATACTCTTCAAAGATTGACGTGTCTGTTTTGTGCGTCGTATCCGTTGTTTTTTGAGGGGAGGCCGCACGGCCTCTCCTGTTTTTTTTCTCCCTTATGTCACAAGGATATCCCGTTTTCACGAGACTCTGTGAAGAGTTGCACGTCGCCTGCTTACCCGAATCACACGATATAGCCCAGGAGAACCTATTTCTATCCAAAGAGTTGCACTCGTAAGGTGAGCCTTGTGCTCGATCTGGAGGGGTGCGGCAATCCGCAGGGAGGAAACGGATGTGGAACCGTCCCCGTGCTCTTGGTGGATTGCCGATATCTTCCGAGGGGGGACAGTATGCTGGAGTTCCAGGAGAAAAGTTTTTCCGCGCTCACAATCCTGTTTCGAGCAAAAGTTTTTGTTTCGGAGCACTGCTTGGCTCCGCTCTCGGGACAGGCCATGCCGCCCTCTTCGCCGCATGCGGCGGTCTTCTGAAAAAATGGGGGTGCTCATGATTTTTAGGAGGGGTTTTTATGATAACGGTCAATGCTATGGGGAAAAACTGTCCGGAGCCGGTCATCATGACGCGGGCCGCGCTGAAGCAAGGCGTTTCGGAGCTTGAAGTCCTGGTGGACAATGCCGTCGCGGTCTCGAACGTCACCCGGCTTCTGGAGGGACAGGGATTTCGGGTCCTCTGCCAGGGGAACGAGGGCGAGTACCGGCTGACCGCCGATAAGGGGAGCTCGGACGTGACGGGGACCTTGTCGTCGCCCCCCTCATCGAAGCGATCTCGGGGCGGTGCCCGCCTGGCCGTCCTGATCGCCGGAAGGACTCTTGGGCGCGAGGATCGAGAACTGGGAGAGGTTTTGATCAAGGGCTTTCTGGGCACCCTCTCCAAGCTCGAAACACCCCCCGCGACGGTAGCCCTCATGAACGAGGGGGTCAAGCTGGCTTTGTCCGACGCCTCCACCTGCGATCACCTGAAGGATCTGGAGGGTGCGGGAACGAATATCCTGGTCTGCGGCACCTGCACGAACCATTTTGGCATAACCGAACGCGTCGGCGTGGGGACAATCTCCAACATGTTCGAGATCCTCGAGGCGATCACGGGGGCGGACAAGATTCTCAGTGTTTAACGGTTAGGTGATCTCAGGTTTCAAACTTTAATTTGAGGAGGGGGCTGAATTGCAGGAGAGTCTTTCCGGGGCCTCGGTCTACTTGAACAACGCGGCGACGACGTGGCCGAAGCCGCCCTGCGTTGGGGAAGCGATGGCGGGTTTTCTGGCCCGCGGGGGCGCAAATCTCGGCCGCGGGACCTCCTCGTCCCGCGACATGGGGACTCTGAACGCGGTGCTGGACTGCCGGCTCCGCCTGGCCAGGCTGTTGGGGGGCTACGAGGGCGGGGATCCGCGGTACGTCACCTTCTGTCCCAACGTGACGGAGGCGCTGAATGTCGTGTTGCGCGGCTTTCTGCGTCCCGGTATGAGCGTGTTGACCACCTCCATGGAGCACAACGCCGTGGTCCGGCCCCTCAGAACGCTCGAGCCGTCCGGCGTGAAGGTGACGTTCCTGCCCTGCGGGAGCGAGGGCACGCTGGATCCTCGGACGCTCGCGGACGCGCTCGCGTCACGGCGTTACGACCTGATGGTCCTGGCCCATGCCAGCAACGTCTGTGGCACGATCCAGCCCCTGGAGGCGGTCGCAGGGCTCTGCGCGGATGCGGGGATTCCGCTGGTTCTGGACAGCGCGCAGACCGCGGGGGTGCTTCCTCTCGACGCGGCATCCCTGGGCCTGGCGGCCCTCTGCTTCACGGGGCATAAGGGGCTGATGGGGCCGCAGGGGATCGGTGGGATCCTCTGGCGGCCGGACTTCGCCGCGCAGGTCGAACCTCTGGTCACCGGTGGGACCGGGAGCTACTCCCATGTCGAGACGCAGCCGGAGGATCTCCCCGACAAGTTCGAGTCGGGGACCCCGAACCTGCCGGGAGTCGTCGGACTTCATGCTGCATTGGGCTGGATCGGGGATACGGGAATTCAAAGGATTGCCGAGCGCGAACGTGAGCTGGGGGGCATGCTGTTGGAGGGCCTTTCCCGCGTGGAGGGCATCTCGCTCTCCGGGAAGGGGGATATGGAGGGCCGGCTCCCGGTGTTCTCGTTCAACATCGAGGGGCTGGACAACGGCCTCTTGGCCGACGCGCTCTCTCGTGAGGGGTTCGAGACCCGTCCGGGCCTGCATTGTGCGCCCATCGCCCACAGGACCTTGGGGAGCTTCCCGCAGGGCGGCCTGAGGGTCTCCCCGGGGTACTTCACGAGGCCCGGCCAGCTGACCGAATTCCTGGGGGCGTTGACTGCGACTGCGGCACGGCTGAAGAGGGGACGTTGAAGGCGGGAATGCAGGGGGGCTCGATCCGGCCTCGTTCAAAACTGGGGAGGTGGGGCGGCACATGCACTATGCGGGCATCGACATCGGCTCCACGGCGAGCAAGGCCGTGGTCATGAATGCCTCGAAAGATGAAATTCTGGCCCGGAAGCTCATGCCCAGCGGGTGGAACGGCCGGGAGACCGCTGAGGAGATCCTGACCTGGCTGCTCTCCCTGGGCTATGCCCGGGAGGAGCTCCGCATCACGGCCACGGGGTACGGGCGCGTCTCCGTTCCCTATGCCGACGATACCCTGACGGAGATCACCTGCCACGGCAAGGGGGCCTGTTTCCTCGGAGGGGAGGACCTCACCGTGGTCGACATCGGAGGCCAGGACACCAAGGTGATCCTCGTAAGGAACGGCCGCGTCGTGGATTTCATCATGAACGACAAATGTTCCGCGGGGACGGGCAAGTTTCTGGAGATCATGGCCAACCGCATGGGCGTCACCTTGCCCGAGCTGTTCGAGCTGGCCGAGCGCGGACGGGAGATCGTGATTTCCTCGATGTGTACGGTCTTCGCCGAGTCGGAGATCGTCAGCCTGATGGGCCTGGGCACGCCTCGGGAGGACATCGCCTGCGGAGCCGTCGGATCCGTCGTCGCCAAGGTCGCGGTGCAGGTGGCCCGGAAGGCTGCGGCAGAGGACTACTTTCTCACTGGGGGCTTCTGCGACAGTGCCATGATGCTGCGCAAGCTGTCCGAGGCCCTGAACGCGCCGGTGCGTACGGGGCCGGACGCCCGGTTCGCTGGGGCCATCGGAGCCGCCCTTCTGGGACGATGAGTCGTTTCGAGGCGCTGGAGGCACTGGAAGAGCAGCGTCGGGAGGCTTATGTCCGAGCCGTTCTGCGGGCCGCGGAGTCCAACGATGTTGTGGGATACATCGGGAGCCGTGTTCCGGTGGAACTCTTTCACGCCCTGGGGCTCATGGCCCTTCCCGTGTACGGCGTGGATGGGGAGATCCTGAAACACTCCAGGGAAAAGGGGCTCTGCCCCCTCGTCGATGCCACCCTGACCTATGCCAGGACGGACCGGTGCCCGCTGATCCACAGCTCCCGCCTGATCGTCGTCGACGACGCATGCCCGATCATGGCCCGTGAGATTGCCGGGCTCTCGGACCAGGAGGTCCATGTTTATCGCGTCGAGGACCCCATGAGGATGGAGCTCCTGATCGAGAAGCTGGAGCACGTCTACGGGCGCGGCTTTGACGAGGATGCCCTGAATGTCGCGACAGATGAATCCAGGCAGCTGACCGCTCTGACCGCCCGATTGAAATACCATTCCGATCTGGACGGACGGAGCGTCTACGTCCTGGAATACTACCTGAACTTCCTGTCCGTACCGGAGCGTTTCGAGGTCCTCCGCCGGGCGTCGCGGACGGCGGCGTTCTCGGAGGAACCGATCGACTTCCTCCCGGTCCGCGTCCAGAGCGGGGCGGGAATCTATCGTCAACTCGATCGGAAACTGCACGGAACCTCCTACCGCATCATGGAGGGCGACGGATGCCAGGGGTGCGTCCAGGAGGTTGTGGGTGGAGAAGGGAGGGATTTTCTGCGGTTCAAGTACGATCGAAGAAAAGAGATGGCTGGCATTTACGACTACGTGTACCCGTTCTGTCCTTTTGGAGAGGGGAGAGAACTTGGGTACGAAGCTGAATTTTCCGGGGGAGGGGATTGAGTTATGGCGGATTACAAGGCGATGTGGGAAGGTCTGGGCATGGACGTGGCGACGCACGATCTGCTGTGCGAGGCGTTGCCGCAGGCATTCGGGGATGTCTACCTGTCGCAGGAGAACAGGCCGGAGGGTATGGACTACTTCAACATGGTCGTGGCCGAGATCCACGGGATCCGTCCGATGGAGCTGATCGAGCACCAGAAGAAGGGGGGCAAGGTCGTCGGGTCCTTCTGCATCCACGTCCCGGACGAGGTTGTGGTGGCCGCAGGAGCCATCGCGACCGGGCTGTGCAGCGGTTCTCAGTTCTGGGTCCCCGGGGGCGAGAAGAAGCTCCCCACCGCAACCTGTCCGCTCATCAAGGCATCGCTGGGTGCGCGCTTCGACCGAACCTGTCCATTTTTCCGCCTCGCGGACCTGTTCGTCGGGGAGACGACCTGCGACGGGAAGAAGAAGGCCTGGGAGATCCTGGGCGAGGATGCGCCCATGCACATCATGGACATCCCTCAGATGAAGCGGGAGAAGGACTACGCCCATTGGAGGGACGAGATCCACGGCTATATCCGCAGACTGGAGGAACTCACGGGCAGCAGGGTCACCGAGACGAGCCTCCATGATGCCATCGTCCTGCTGAATGAGAAGCGCCGTGTCCTTCAGCGGCTCGCGGACTTTCGCAAACTGGACGCCGTGCCCATCAGCGGGAAGGACGTCCTGCTGATCACGCAGATCGCCTTTTACGACGATCCCGCGCGGTTCACCTCGATGGTCGGCAAGCTCTGCGACGAGCTGGACGAGCGGGCCCGTGCCGGAGTGTCCGTGTTCCCCAAAGGCGCAAAGCGCATCCTGCTCACGGGGACGCCGCTCTCCATTCCCAACTGGAAGCTGCACCACATCGTCGAAGGTCTCGGCGGAGCCGTCGTGTGCGAGGAGATGTGTACCGGCATCCGTTATTACGAGCGGTACGTGGACGAGAGCGGCAGGACCCTGGACGAGATGGTGACGCACCTGACGGAGCGCTACCTGGGCGGCATCCACTGCGCCTGCTTCACCCCCAACGCGGAGCGCGTGGACGACATCCTGCGCCTGGCCCGCGAGTACCGCGCGGATGGTGTCATCGACGTCAACCTGAAATTCTGCAACATCTACGATACCGAGGGCTACTTCGTGGAGCGTGCCCTGAACGACGCGGGGGTTCCCGTTCTGGGCATCGAGACCGATTACACGGACCAGGATGCGGAACAGCTCAAGACCCGTATCGGGGCGTTCCTGGAAATGCTGGGCAGCTGAATGATGGATGCGCGGCATTACGTGCTCTTCCCGGACGTCGCCAATGCCAAGGCCCTTTACGGACTGATGAAAACGGCCGGCATGCGCTGCACCTTCGCTCCGACGCCTCGCGAGGCCGATCGGTGCTGCGGGTTGGCGGTCCTCTATCAGGACGCCGGCGATCGGGAGCGCATCGAGCGCATGGCTGCGGAGAACTCCGTCCGGCTGCTGCGTTTCTTCGACGGCGCCGCCGGGGATCCGGATCGCATGAAGTTCTGCTGAGAAAGGCGGAAGGGGCCGCCAGGCAGCCCCTTCCGCAGTTTGTGCGTCATGGTGCCGCTAGGTTGTTGCCGGTGACGAACCGATTCCTAGGTCTTCCAGATACCTCCGCGTCGCTGTGCCGCGTTCGTGATGCTCCTCCAGAAAGGCGCGCAGATCGTCGGGGGTGTCGAGGTCCCGGTATTCGTCCGTCTCCGCGCAGAGGCATCCCGCATTTCGGGCCCGCTCCAGCGTGCCGAGCCGGACGCCGCCGCTCCCCCAGGGCACGGAGAGGTCGAAGAGCTCCGGGATCGCCCGCGTAAGGCCGATAAGCCAGTAGCCGCCGTCGGGCGTAGGCCCCAGGACGACATCGGCCTCCGCCAACAGGTCGAAAGCCCTGCCGATGCTGGCGGGACGCATGTGGGGGATGTCCGTCCCGACGATGGCCGCCCGCTCGTACCCCGCCTCGAGGGCATCCCGGGCCGCGGCGAGCATTCGGTCCCCGAGGCTCTTCCCCCGCTGCTCCCGAAGCGTGAAGGCGGAGGGGATCAGGCTGGCATACGCCTCGGGCCGCCCGCTGCCCGTCCAGTAGAGGAAGAGATCCGCGCGGTCCCGGAGCTCCAGGGATGCGGCAAACGCATCGGCCCAGAAGCATCGGTGCAGGGCCTCCCGCTGGGGCTCATCCAAAATCGGGGAGAGGCGCGTCTTGGTCTCCGTGCCGACGGGCAGCCGGGAGAAGAGGATCAGGGCCTCGGATTTTTTTCCCTGTTTCATTGTCTCGTGTCGCGTCCTTTCTCCCCGCGCCGTCCCTCGTAAAGGGTCCTCAGCGTCTCGGTCGATACCCCCAGAATGTAGAGCGCCTTGATCATGTGGATCTTCATCAACGTCCTCAGCCGTCCGTTTCGGATGAAGCGTCGGGCCGAGGTCCCCACCGGCGTCTCCAGCGCCCGGATCAGTCCCCTGCGGTGCAGGGGCCGCAGGCGCCGCGCGAGCTCCCAATCCTCCATCAGGGCGAGGGGGGCGTACCCCCCGAGCGATTCGAAGACGTCCCGCCTCAGGAAGAGGGCTTGATCTCCGAAGATCAGGCCGAACCGTCGGGCCCTCGTGTGCGAGGTGCGCTCCACGAAGCGCATGAATCGGTCGTCCGCGTCGTAGAAGTGGAGCCGGAAGAAGCCGCCGGAGCAGCCCTCCGAAAGGGCGCGTTCGATGTCGGCGAGGCTCGAGGGGGCGACGCGGGAGTCCCCGTGCACGAACCACAGCACGTTGCCCCGCGCCGCACGGGCCCCCGTGTTCATCTGGAGGGCCCGGCCCCGGTCGCAACGGACGACGCGGACTCCGGGCACGGTCTCCGCCGCCTCGGGCGTGCCGTCCGTGCTGCCGCCGTCGGCGACGACGATTTCCTTGTCGCCCGAAAGGGCGGACAGCGCTTCGAGCAGTGCCGTGATGCGCGCGCGCTCGTTCAGGGTGGGGACGACGATCGAGATCATGACGCTGCGGCCGGCCGCGACCCCGCGGCCGGTGTCGGTCCTGCACTCGTGCTCTCCGTGCCCTGTCCCCTCGCGTCTCGGGACGGAAGCTCCGAAGCCCTGAGCACGCTTCCCAGCAGGCGCCGGGTCCTCCAGCGGTTGAACCAGCTCCGGAGCGAACGGTCCGGGGGCGGAGTGGGGTGGCCCGGCCGGCCGTTGCCGAAGACCAGGTCGAGGAGGTGCAGGCTCTCGCGTCCACCCGTCCGCATGGCCGAGCGGCACGAGGCGCAGTAGGACACGACCGTCCCGCAGGGCGACTCCGCCGCGCGCCTTTTCATGGCCTCACGCCCCAGCTTCGCGTCGCCCGCCGCGATCATCGGGGCGCAGCCGCAGCAGCGGGCCCGGTCTCGGGCATATTCCATCTCGCGGACGGCAACGCCCAGCTCCGACAGGATCGCGCGCACGCTTTCGTAGATCTCCGGGACGTCCCGGGTGGTGCAGGAGTCCTGGACCGAGACCTCGAGTCCCCGAGCGCTCCCGTGCCGCCCCTCGGGAAGCCCCGTATCCCGAAGGATCGTCCAGAGCGAGCGCACCCGCCGTCCCCCGTCGAACTGCCGGAAGATGGCGTAGCAGTTCTGACAGGCGACGATCACCTCCTCCGCGCCCATCCGGTCCAGGTCATGCCGCACCGTATCGAAGCGTTTTTGAAACTCCCCGGCCATGCTCATGAGCTTCAGCGGTTTGCCGCAGCACTTGAGGAGCACGCCGACGTCCTCCAGACGGCCGCTCAGGTATCGCCAGGCCGACAGGACGTGCTCCGGAGCGTAAGCGGACAGGCTGCATCCCGGAAAGAACACGCGCTTCGCCCGCCCTTCCGCGGTGCCGTCCGATCCGGTGGCACGGCAGAAAAACGGGGAGAAGGCCAGACGCTGATGCAGGCGCATGGTCCGATGGAAGGGACGAGGACCCCTTATGGATAAGGCGTCGCCCGTCCGTGGCTGCAAGACGCTAGGCATCCGTTTCCCTCACGTAGCGCCGACGCAGGCGGAGCCCCGCCGCGGAGACGAGGGCGGCCAGAGCTCCGGCCAGGATCAGGTAAAGCGTTCGGTTCTCCGCGTCCCCCAGCCCCGCGGCTCCCAGGGTGAAGAAGGCCACGCCGGGCGCCATGAAGAGGAAGGTGTAAAGGGTGTAGGGCCAGAGCCCGATGCCCGTGATCCCGTAGGCGAAATTTTGCAGGTTGTAGGGGAAGATCGGCACCAGGCGGGTGACCATCAGGAGCACGATACCGCTCCGTTCGGCGTCCTCGAACAGGATGCGATTTAGGCATCGGTTGCGCTCCACCCAGGGCCGGACGGCGTCCCCCAGGAAATAACGTCCGGTCAGGAAGGCCAGGACCGCCCCCAACGTGGCTGCGACGAGACACAGGAAGGAACCCAGGACGGGGCCGAAGAGAAGTCCGGCGACGACGGCGAAGGTCGCGCCCGGGAGGGCCAGGAGGACGCAGCCGGCAGCCGTTGCTGCGACATAGATCAGCGAAGCCCTCAGGATATCCTCGTGCACCGCCTCCCGCAAAACCTCCAGGGCGCCCGGTCCCGACAGGAAATCCGACCAGCCGTAGCGGCGGTTCAGAAGCAGGACGGAGCCCATGGCCGCGAGCAGGATCAGAGGTTTGCCGTATCGTCCCGGCATGGGGTTTGGGTGGCGCGTTTTTTCCTCTCCGCATAAACCTGCTTCAGCAGGACGATCAGGATCGAGAGCGCGAAGAGGATGAGCAGCCCCGTAACCATCAGCTTGGCACCGCCCGTCAGCATTCCTCCGACGTAGGAGTAGACGATCGTGGCGGGAAGCTGCCCCACCCCCGTGGCGATGAAGAAGGAGCGGAACGTCATGGAGGTGAGTCCCGCGGCGTAGCTGACGATATCGAACGAGACGAACGGCAGGAGCCGTGCGATGAGCACGCTCTGGGTACCGTGCCGTTCGAAGAAGGCGTCGATGGAGCGAAGGGCGGTCCTGCTGGAGAGCCTTTCCACCACGTCGCGGCCGAGAATGCGGGCGATATGGAAGCAGACGGCGGCCCCGGCCATGGCGCTGGACCAGGAGAGGATGGCTCCGCGCCACCAGCCGAAGAGGTTGGCGTTGGCGAAGGTGATCAGAAAGGCCGGGAGGGGCGCCATGACGGACTGGAACACCATCAAAAAGAAGGAGACTGCGGCGGCCATGGGCCCGTAACGCTCGACGAAGCTGCGCACCGCGGCGAAGTCGCCGCTCGCGAAGGCGGCGAAGATGGAGTCGATGATGCCCCGGTACGCCGGATGGAGGAAGTAGGCTGCGATTGCTCCTGCGAACAGGAGCAGCAGGATCACTTTGCCATGGCCGGTCAAGTTGTTTTTTTTATGTGTTTCTGCGGGAACGGGATGCATTTCGTTCATGTCAAGCGGTCCTCCTGACGAGAAGCTCCGTCCTTGGCCGGACGGCAACACAGGGCCCTCCTGAACGGAAAGACCGTCCAGAAGGTCTTTCCGGCATTGGAGGAGGGATCCGGCCGCCGAGCCGCAAAAGGCTCTACTTTTTGGGGGAGAGATTGAGGGAAGGGGCCGGATTTTCAGTGCTGGCTGCGGCATAAGCGCGCACACCGTGCAGCGGATGCAAAGCGCGTCATGTAAAGACGGTCACGGCCTTTCCCTCCTGTCGTGTTGAAATGGATCGAGCGTGAAAAGATGCCGTGCCCATTTTACACTGTACGAAGGAGAATGGCGAATGCCTTGAACCCGGCGGGAAATTCGGAGCCTTTTGCCCATTTCTCCATTCTGGAGTTTCTGCTATACTTTTTTACGAAGGCGGAGTTTTTCCGCCGGGGAAATATTTTTTTCCGCATTTCCATAGAAACGGGGAAGGGGGCGAACGGGATATGGCCTCGGCATTCACATGACGCGGCAGGGTGCTTTGCACGGGTTGCATCCTGAACGATAGGTACGGTTTCCCGTTTTTCGTCTGCCCGGAACGCGAGTCCCCGGCTTCTGTTTTTTGATCCCTTCCATCCACTGATTCGTTGACCTGGGAGACTTTGGCGGCAGGCCTGGCGGCCTGTGTTTCGTTGTGGCCGTGTTTTCCCGCTTAACGTGAAATCCCGTATTTTCGGAAAGCAGGAGGGGCCTTGTGCCCTTCCCGCACAGACCGTTCGTGTCGGATGCCTCTTTATCGTCGAGGGGTTGTCGGCGGCTGGAGTTGCCTGGCCGCTACGCTGTATGTTTCGAAGGATTGAGGAGAGTGGAATTCATGAAGAAGTTCAACCGGTCGTCGCTTGTGGCGTTGTTCGTCCTGTGTTTTGCGGTATCGGCTCAGGCCTTTTGGGGGCCGAAGATCGAGGGCGTGGATCAGGCCTATGTGAAGGAGAAGGTGGGGCAGCCGGGATTCGTGCTGGTGGATGTCCGGACCGAGGAGGTCTACAACGGCAAGGCCCCGCGCGAGGGGATCCCCGGCGGGCATATCCCCGGAGCGGTCAACTTCCCCCTGGACAAGCTGAAGGAGCCCGGGGCTGCGGAGGCCCTGGAGAAGGCCGGCATCGTCAAGGACGCCGAGATCATCGTCTACTGCAATACCGGAAACCAGAGCGGCAAGTTTGCCAAGGCGCTGGTTAAGGACTTTGGATTCGATGCCGGCAAGGTGAAGAACTACGAGGGGAGCATCACGGAATGGAGCAAGGACCCGGCCAACAAGCTGGAGCCGGAAAATCACGAGTAGGCGCTTCGTTTCGGCGGGGGAAGGAGAGGGCGGTTCTCTCCTCCCCCGCTTTGTTTGTGGGACTTACACGAGGAGGGAAGCGCATGGTCGGGTGCAGGATGAATGTCAAGAAGACGGCGCTTGCGATGCTTGCGATCTGTTTTGCCTTCGCGTCCCCTGGGGATGCGAAGGTGTATCACGTCAACGCCTCGGCCGTCGCGAGCGGGGACGGCAACAGCTGGTCGGCCCCGCTGGACGAGGCCGGGTTTGCCGCGGCCCTGAACGGGGCCGCTTCGGGGGATGAGTTCTGGATTGCCGCCGGCAGCTACCGGCCCGTGGTTCCGGCGTCGACGGACGCGGTCACGGCGGCGGAGCAGGGGAAGTCCTTCACGCTCAGGGACGGTGTGGCCCTCTACGGGGGCTTTTCGGGGAGCGAGAGGACCCGGGAGCAGCGTAATCCCGACAGGCACGCTGCGGTGCTGACCGGAGACCTGGCCTTGGACGACGTTCGGGACGCGCAGGGCGTCACCCTCAGCGCGGACGTGATTCAGGGGAAGAACAGCAAAAACGTCCTGAAGGCCGCGAACGCAAAAGGGGTTCGGCTGGACGGGATCGTGGTGTCGGGAGGAGATCAGGGGGTGGGAGCTGGGCTGAGCCTTGGCCGAAGCGATATGGTGATTCAAAACTGTCTGTTTCAGGGAAATCGCGCCGTATCCTTTGGAGGAGGCATCAATGCCGTGGCCTCTTCTCTCGATATCCGCTCCAGCCGTTTTCTGGAGAACCGGGGCGGGCCGAACAGTCATGGAGGGGCCGTCAACAGTGTGCAGACGAACCTCAGGATTGTCGACTCGTCTTTCGAGAACAACCGCACAGGTTCGGATACGTCCGGGAACAAAGCGGGCAATGGCGGTGCGGTCCAATTCAGCGACAAGAAGGGGGGAGACAAAACCCTGTCCGTCGAGGGGTGCCGCTTCCGCAATAACTTTGCGGGTGCCGGTGGAGGCGGACTCTATGTCCAGAACGCCGGTACGGACGTGACGGTGCGGGGCTCCCTGTTCAAAGGAAACCGGACGGCCCATAACGGTGGAGCGGTTCGTTTTTCCACCTCCACCAACATCCTTGTCGAATCCTGTTTGTTCGAGGACAACGCAACGGTTATCGAGGGCGGCGCCATCTACAACTCGGAGGTCGGCAGCGGGGACCGGGGAATGACGATCCGCGCCTGCACCTTCTCCGGAAACAGGACCTACGACGACGTTCATGTCTCCGACCCCAACAAGGGGTCGGGAGGGGCGGTCTACAACGGCGTCTCCAGCCCGACGATCGTCAACTGCACCTTCACGGACAACGGGGCGAAGTACGGCGGGGCGCTCTTCAACCGGACGGGCAGCTACCCGCTCCTCATCAACTGCACCTTCCTCGGCAACAGGGCCAGAGCCCAAGGGGGCGAAGGCGGGGAGGGCAGCTCCGTCTACAACACCGGATGCACGGGAGGCGTCTGCAAACCGGGGGGCGGGCGCATCGTTGCCTTCAACAGCATCTTCTGGGACGACGGGACGGGCGAGATCGTCAGCAATGGGGACTCCGGAGCCGCGCTCTACCGCTCGATCGTCCGTGGAGGTGCTGTCCGGGGCGGCGCGGTGGCCCTGTCGGAGGTGGCCTCGGACGACCCGCAGCTCTCCCCTCCGGGGAGCCACGGCGGTGCCGTCCCCACCTGTCCGCCGGCCTGGGGCAGCCCCGCCCGGGACAGAGGGCGGAGCGTCGGAGCCCTGACCTCCGCGGACGTCGTGTCGGCCGACGTGTTCTGGCGGGACTGGACATCGTGTGCCGTCCCGGCCGTCGACGCCCGCGGCATTGCGCGTCCGCAGTTCGCAGGCGTCGATATCGGCGCCGTGGAGTTATCGTCCGCACCGCAGCCGGCTCCCGGTCCGAATCCGACCCCTGCGCCTCGACCCGAGCCGCAGCCGAAGCCAAAGCCGAAACCTCAGCCGAACCCGGAACCCAAGCCGGAGCCCAAACCGATTCAGGAGAGGCCCATCACGGAGGCTCCTGTGGAGGCTCCCATCGATGCCGGGTACGACGCTCCCGGGGCTTGGAGGCTGTCCGTCGGGGAGGTCGGGATCGACGGGACGGCCGAGGTCAGCATTGAAGTCCGGCTCAAGCCCGTTCCGCGCAGGCTCTCCCGCCTTCACGTCGAGACGCGGAACTTCGTCGAGGCGAGCACCTCCGTATTCCTGAACGGTACTCCCGTTTCGCTCTCCAGCTCGGTGCGCGGCGAAAGCCCGGCGGGGCTTTACGAGTACGTTCTGAAGGTCCGCGGTCGGGTCCGTGGTGAGGCCCTGGACGGCACTGCGGAGCAGCGTGCGGCTTTGACCGCGCTGACCTACAGGTTGGAGGGGGATGAGAGTCCGACGCGGCTGAAATTTGGCGGCGACGGAGTTCCCCTGAGCGCTATGAAAAGAGAAGCGGGGGGCGGCAGCGGGTGCGACTCGGGGGTGGGCGTCTTTGCCCTGATGCTCGCGGTGTTTCTCGCACGGCACCGTCTCGGGCGGTCCTCATGAGTTGGAAGATCGCGCCCGCAATCGCCGATATTTTACGTCGGGGAGGCGATGGCGAGGGATTGAATCACGATCAGGCGGTCGCGCTCCTCTCCCTTCCTCTCGGATCGCGGGAGGTCGCCGCCCTCATGCAGGCGGCCGATGCGCTCTCGCGGACACAGTTCGGGGAGAAGGCGGAGAACCACTTCCATATCGGAGTGAACGTGGCGCCCTGTCCCCTGAACTGCCAGTTCTGCTCCCTGACGAAGAAGGCCGGGATATTCAGGGAGGCCGTGGAGTTCTCCGACACGCAGGTCCTGGAGTGGGCCCGTTATGGAGAGACGTTTGGGGCCGATGCGCTGAACATCATGACCACGGGGGACTTCTCCTTCGAGCGCCTTCTGGAGATCGGCCGTCTTCTGAAGAGGAGCGTGTCCGTTCCCCTGGTCGCGAACACCCGGGATATCAGCCACGCCGAGGGAGAGGCCCTGCTGGAGGCCGGGTTCGTCGGTGCCTATCACGCCGTCCGGCTCGGCGAGGGGCGCGTGACGCCCCTGGACCCCAAGCGCCGCATCCAGACCATCCGGGTCCTGAAGGACGTGGGGCTGAAGTGGCTGAACTGCATCGAGCCCGTCGGTCCGGAGCACTCCGCGGAGGAGATCGCGGACCTGATGCTCCTGGCCCGGGAGCATGGGGCGACCTTCAGCGGCGTGATGCGGCGCGTCAACTTTCCGGGGTCCCCGATGGAACCCTACGGAATGATCAGCGAACGCGAGATGGCCCGTATGGTGGCGGTCTCCCGTCTGGTGATGGGGACGATTCCGAAGGCGCACTGCACCCACGAGCCCAACGCGATCTCCCTCGCGGCAGGCGCCAACCTCTTTTTCCCGGAGGTGGGGTCGAGCCCCAGGGACGGGGAGGCGGACACGGGCAAGGGGCGGGGTAGCTCCGGCGAACGCTGTAAGGCCATGCAGCGGGAGATGGGGTGGAACCCGGATCTGCCGTCGAACTGTTTTAGCAGGCAGCCATCTTCCACAAGGCTGTAAGCCTTGTGGGATGAGCTGATCGCTATCTCGACGACGCAACCTTTTGCGTTGTCGAGGGTCAGGCAGCCATCTTCCACAAGGCTGTAAGCCTTGTGGGATGAGCTGATCGCTATCTCGACGACGCAACCTTTTGCGTTGTC